>JBFZCK010000239.1:0-7915 GCA_041307965.1 Burkholderiales bacterium
TCCTCGCTCAAGCGGTTGGCCAGCACGCTGCCGGCCGAGCCGGCGCCCACGATGATGTAGTCGTATGTTGGATTGCTCATGTGTCCTCTGAAATTTTCAGGCCTCAGCGGTAGCCGCAGGCCACTTCACCCATCTCGACGTAAACCGTCTTGAGTTGGGTGTAATGCTCCATCGCCACCAAGCTGTTTTCGTGGCCGATGCCCGACTCCTTGGCGCCCCCAAAGGGCATCTCCACGGGTGTGATGTTGTAGTTGTTGATCCAGCAAATGCCGGCTTGCAGCCGAGCGGCCACCCGATGGCCGCGCGTGAGGTCGCGCGTGAACACCCCCGCGGCCAGGCCAAACCGGGTCGCGTTGGCGCGTTGCACGGCTTCGTCTTCGTGGTCAAAGGTCAAGAGCGTGAGCACCGGGCCGAAGATCTCTTCTTGCACGATGCACAGGTCGTCGCTGGGGGCGGAAAAAATGGTGGGTTGAACAAAATAACCGCCCTCATGGCCTGGCACCTGGACGGCTTGCCCGCCACACACCAGCTGAGCGCCCGCGGCCACACCGGCCTCGATCAAACCCATGACCTTGTCGCGATGAGCGGCGCTGATGAGGGCGCCCACTTCGGTCTCTGGGTCCATCGGGTCACCCACGCGCAGCTGCTCGGTGCGCGCCTTGAGGCGGGCCAAAAAGCGCTCCGCGATCGAACGCTGAACCAAGACCCGGGTGCAGTTGGTGCACACCTCGCCTTGGGTGTAGAAGTTGCCCATCATGGCCGCGGCCACGGCCTGCTCCAAGTCGGCGTCTTCAAACACGATCAAGGCCGATTTGCCGCCGAGCTCCATGGTCACGCGTTTGAGCGTGTCGGCTGCGGTGTGCATCACCCGCTTGCCCGTGGGCACTGAGCCGGTGATCGACACCTTGGCCACGCCGGGGTGAGAGGCCAGCGCGGCACCCGTGGCACCCGCACCTTGCACCACGTTGAACACACCAGGGGGCAATCCCGCCTCGGCGTAAATTTCGGCCAATTTCAGCGCCGTCATGGGCGTCAGTTCGGAGGGCTTGAACACCATGGCGTTGCCCGCGGCCAGTGCGGGGGCGGATTTCCAGCATGCGATCTGAATGGGGTAGTTCCAAGCACCGATGCCCGCACACACGCCCAGCGGCTCGCGCCGGGTGTAGGCGAACGCGTTCTTCAGCGGGATGTGTTGACCGTTGAACGCAGCCGCGGCACCCGCAAAAAAGTTCAGGCAATCGGCACCACTGGCCACGTCCACGACCAAGGCCTCTTGCAGCGGTTTGCCGGTATCTTGCACTTCCAGTCGGGCCAACTCGTCGTTGCGCGCGATCAGCAAATCGGCCGCTCGGCGCAAGACCTTGCCGCGTTCGGCGGCGGTGGTTTGCGACCAAACCTCAAACCCCCGCTGAGCCGAGCCCACGGCCGCATCGACATCGGCCGCATCAAAGGCGCGACACGGCCCCAAGGATTGCCCTGTGGCGGGGTTGATGTTGTCCCAAGATTCGGCCGAGCCTTCGCGGGCCGAGCCGTGTACAAAACCGGTCAATTTCATGTGGGTGCTTTCTGCAGTGGAGTTGTTTAAAAAAGCTTAGGGCTGGTCTTCGGTGTTGGCCGATTGGCCGCGCGGATCGAGTTTGATGACCGAGGGAGAGCCTTGGCCCGTCAACGCGTAGCCGGCTTTGGCCGACTCGGGCATGGGGCTGCCTGCGGGCAAGCGTTTGAGCACATACAAGGCCACCAGTCCCATGACGCCTGCCAAAAAGAGCATGAACCCAGCATTGTCGGTCGTGCTCATGACCAGTCCGGCCAAGAAGGGGCCCAAAACAGCGCCGGCACCATACATCAGCAGCAAACCGGTCGAGGTTTCCACCACTTCCTCTGGCGGGATCAGGTCGTTGACATAGGCCACCGACAGACCGTAGACCGTGAAGATCATGCCGCCCAGCAAGACGCCCAAGAAGATCAGCGACTCTTCGATCATCGACTCCCGCACCATGGTGCTCGTGAGGTAAGCGGCCACAGCCACCCCCGCGCCGACCAGGCACACCCAAAACAGCACCAAACGGCGGTCGTGTTTGTCCGAGTAATGGCCCACAGGCCACTGAAACAGCGCCCCGCCGAGCAGCGTTGCCCCCATGAAGCTGGCCACGTTGGTGTCGCTCAAACCCGCCCCTTGAGCGAACGCCGCACCCATGCCAAAAAAGGCGCCGTTGAGCACCCCGGCCGCGGTCACGCCCACCACCCCCAAGGGCGAGACTTGGAACAGGCGACGCAAGCTGAAGCGTGGCGCGGCTTCCACCTCGGGCTCGTCTTGCGGGCTCAGGGTGATGGGCAGCAGGGCGACAGAAAACACCATCGCCACCACCGCAAACGGGACGAAGCTCATCTTGTCACCCAGCAAAATCAGCCACTGCCCCACCGCGCCGGCCACCGAGCACACGATCATGTAAGTCCCGAAAACCTTGCCGCGGTGCTTGCTCGGCGTGGCCGAGTTCAGCCAACTCTCGATCACCACATACATGCCGATGACGCACAGGCCAGTCAGCAGCCGCAGCCCTCCCCAAAACCAAGGGTTGACCCAGATGGCGTGCAGGATCGGCATCGTCGAGGCCATGGAGGCCAAGGCGGCGAAGGCCCGGATGTGGCCGATGCGCCGAATCAGCCAAGGTGCAAAGTAGGAGCCCACCAAGAAGCCGACGTAATACGCCGACATCACCAAGCCCAGCGTCAAACTGGAGAAATTGGACAGGTTCGCGCGGATGCCCATCACCGAGAACAACAAGCCGACCCCGATCACGACCAAGGCCACCGCCGCCAACAGCGGCGACAACGGCATCAAAACTTGGCCCAGTGGGGGACCGGGCTGAGGTGTCCACAGCTTCATGAATAAAGGTTCGAAACGAAAACAAACAACAGGGGCAGGGGCGAGGCACTCGATGGGCCAGCCGTTGAATCTAGCAGCAATGGGACCACCGGTGTATGTCCAAGTCTCGTACAGATGGGGCCAGCACACCCTTTGGCGTCAAAAAGACGGAGGGTGTCGCAAAGGGGACAAAGACTCGAATTGAACTAAGGGTCAATCAGGATGTGAAAACAGCGGCATCGGTTCATCATGACTGTAAGTTTTGCTGGGGCGGCTTCGCTCGGCGAGCTTGCCGAGTGCCTGGCTGTCAATGGCAGCATTTATTTAACCTCAAGGAGATCAAGAACATGGGTCAATTCGATACACAAACCGAGTCGGGAATCTGGTTGGATCGTCGTTCGGTGCTGGCAGGCGTGGCTGCGTTGGGCTTGTCTTCCACGCTGGGGGCTTTGCCTGCGATGGCACAAGCCAAACCCAAAAAAGGCGGCACCTTGCGCATGGGTATGGAGGGCGGCTCGCCTTCGGACAGTTTGGATCCGCTGACCTACGCCGACTCCATCATGATCGCCACGAGCTTGATGGTCTACAACGGTTTGGTGGAAGTGGCCGATAACGGTGACGCTGTGGGTGAGTTGTTTGAGAAGTGGGACGTCAAGCCAGGCGCCAAGGATTGGACCTTCCATGTGCGCAAAGGCATCACCTTCAGCAACGGCAAAACGCTCGACGCCGATGACGTCATCTACTCCATCAACCTGCACCGCGGTGAGACCAAGTCGCCCGCCAAGTCTCTGTTGGCCGACATCACCGATGTCAAGAAAGTCAACGCGCACACCGTGCAGATCACCATGAAATCGGGCAACTTGGACTTGCCATACAACCTGAGCGACTACCACATCATGGTGGTGCCCAACGGTTTCAAGGACTGGAGCAAGCCCATCGGTACCGGCGCCTACCTCTTGGAAGAGTTCCAGCCTGGCGTGCGTTCTACGTTCAAACGCAAGGCGGGTGACTACTGGAAGCCCAACCGCGGCAACTTCGACCGCGTTGAGTTGCGCTACATCCCCGATGCCGCCGCTCGTACACAAGCATTGCTGACCGGACAAGTCGACGTCATCAACCGTGCCAGCCCCAAAACGGCGGGCCTGCTGGAGCGCAACTCGGCGGTCAAGCTCTCGCGCACGCCCGGTGCCGGCAACCGCTTCTGTTTTGTGGCTCACACCGACAAGTCGCCTTTTGGTAACAACGATTTGATGATGGCGCTCAAGCACGGCATTGACCGTCAGACCATCGTCAACAACGTGTTCTCAGGCTACGCTTCGGTGGGTAACGACAACTGTGTTGGCCCCAAGATGAAGTTCTACGATGCCAAGCAGAAAAAGAACGCCTTCGATTTGGACAAAGCCAAGTTCCACATGAAGAAGTCCGGCGTGACCTCTGCCATCGAGCTGCAAGTCTCCGAGGGTGCGTTCACGGGCGCCACCGATTCGGGCCAGGTGTTCCAAGAATCCTTGGCCAAGGCCGGCATCAAGTTGGACCTCAAGCGCGTCTCCGGTGACGGCTACTGGGACAACGTGTGGCTCAAGCAGCCGTTCTGCGCGGTGTACTGGGGCAACCGTCCGACCATCGATAACCAGCTCACCAGCACGTTCGCCGGTGGTCTGACCAACCCTTGGAACGACAGCCACTTCTTGAACGAAGAGTTCAACAAGACCTTGGTCGCCGCTCGCGTTGAGCTCAACCAAGCCAAGCGCGCGGCCATGTACGCCCGTTGCCAAGAACTCGTCAGCCAGCAAGCGGGTATGGTGAACTTCTGCGTTCAAGACTACCTGGACGCTCACAGCACCAAGCTGCAAGGCCTGACCATCTCGGCCCGTTACGACATGGGTGATCAGCGCATTGCTGAAAAAGGTTGGTTCGCCTAACCTGATCGGGGTCAATTGACCTGAGGTGAACCTGGCGGGGCCCGTTCGCGTGGCCCCGTCTTGCCTTTATTGGCTTGCTTAGGGTGCACCTTGGATGCGCACCCCTGCAAGCCCCGCGCTTCGACGACTACTCAGACACCATGGCAAAACTCATACTCAACCGGCTCTTACTGGCCATCTTTACTCTCTGCGCGGTCTCGGTCTTGATTTTTGTGTGCACCGAAATTTTGCCCGGTGACGTGGCTTCAGCGGTGTTGGGCCAAGGCGCCACGCCCGAAGCGCTGGTGATTTTTCGCCAAGAATTGGGCCTCGATGTGCCCGCGCCCATCCGATTTTGGAATTGGTTCACCTCGGCCATCCAGGGCGATTTGGGCACCGCGTTGACCAACAAACGGGTCATCGTGGATGAACTCCTGCCCCGCTTGGGCAACACCTTGTTTTTGGCCGGATTCGCGGCCCTGATCGCGATTCCCTTGGCCGTGGGCATGGGCATCATTTCGGCCATCAACGAAGGCAAGTGGAGCGACAAGCTCTCCAACGTGGTGACCTTGGTGGCCATTTCGCTGCCCGAGTTCTTCATCGCTTACTTGCTGATCATCTTCTTTGTGGTGGAGTTCGCTTGGTTTCCGTCGCTCTCAACGGTGTTCGCAGACATGCCCTTGGGCGAGCGGATTTACCAGACCACCTTGCCCGCGCTCACGCTGACTTTGCTGGTGGCCGCGCACATCCTGCGCATGACCCGCAGCTCGGTGCTGTCGGTCATGTCCACGCCCTACATTGAAATGGCCTTTTTGAAAGGTGCCAGACGTCGGCGCGTCATCACCCGCCACGCCTTGCCCAACGCGGCCGCGCCCATCATCACCGTCATCGGTTTGAACTTGGCCTATTTGGTGGTAGGGGTGGTGGTCATCGAAGCCGTGTTCACTTACCCCGGCCTGGGCCAGTACATGGTGGACGCGGTGTCCAAACGGGATGTGCCTGTGATCCAAGCCTGCGGGCTGGTTTTTGCGATGGTGTTCGTGACCCTGAACACCTTGGCCGATGTGCTGGTGATTTTGGTGAACCCCCGTCTGCGGCACAAGCGCTGAGCGTCTGAACAACACGATATTTAGAACTTCGGGTCATGAAACTTTTTAGTCAAAAACTCACTTTTTCTGCCACCTTTGGCTTGGTGGTGACGGCGCTCTTTTTGTTGGTGGTGATCCTCGCCCCTTGGATCTCACCCTTCGGTGAGGCCGAAACCGTGGGCGGCACTTGGGACCCGGCCACGGCCGTTCATTGGCTGGGTACCGACCAAATCGGGCGCGACATGCTCACCCGCATCCTGTACGGCACGCGCATGACCATCGCTGTGGCGCTGGCCATCACGCTGCTGTCCTTCTTCATCGGCATCGTGATCGGCTTCACCAGCGCCGTGATGGGCGGTTGGATCGACACCTTCTTCAGCCGCTTGGTCGATGTGATGTTGTCCATCCCCAGCCTGATTTTTGCCCTCATCATCTTGGGCGTGTTTGGCTCCAGCATCCCTGTGCTGATTTTGACCATCGCGGTCTTGGACTCCACCCGTGTGTTCCGACTCTCGCGAGCGCTGGGCATGAACTTGGCGGTGATGGAATACGTCGAAGCCGCCAAGCTGCGTGGCGAAGGCCTGTGGTGGGTCATCACCCGAGAAATCTTGCCCAACGCTTGGGCACCCTTGGTGGCCGAGTTTGGCCTGCGCTTTTGCTTCAACTTCTTGTTCATCGCCGGCCTGTCCTTCTTGGGCCTGGGCATCCAACCGCCTTTTGCCGACTTGGGTGGCATGGTGAAAGAAAACGCCGCAGCGATCAACTTCGGGATGATGGCCCCGATTTACCCCGCCGCCACCATCGCCTTGTTGACCGTGGCCGTCAACCTGGTGGTGGACTGGATGTTGTCGGTCGATGCCCGCCCCTCTGGCGCGCAAGCCGAACTGTGAACGACGGAGCCCACACATGAGCGACCACCAAGTGATTCTGCACATCAAAGGCCTGCGGTTGGAGAGCATCGCCGGCAACGTCATCGTCGACAACGTCGACCTGAGTCTTCACCAAGGCGAGGTGCTCGGCTTGATCGGCGAGAGCGGCGCTGGCAAGTCCACCATCGGCTTGTCGAGCATGGCCTACGCACGAGCGGGCGTGCACATCGCCGACGGCGAGATCAACCTGGGCGGGACCAACCTGCGCAGTTTGGGGGCCGATGCGCGCCGGGGCATGCGCGGCAAACGCATCGCCTACGTGGCCCAGTCGGCCGCAGCGGCCTTCAACCCCGCCCACACCTTGATGGACCAGGTCTGTGAAGCGCCCTTGATCCACAAGGTCATGAAGCGTGCCGAGGCCGAAGCTTGGGCGCGCGAACTCTTCGTGGCCTTGGACCTGCCCGACCCGCAGCATTTTGGTGACCGCTACCCCCACCAAGCCTCTGGTGGCCAGTTGCAGCGCGCCATGGCGGCCATGGCCATGTCGTGCCGCCCGGACGTGCTGGTGCTCGATGAGCCCACCACCGCGCTGGACGTGACGACCCAGATTGAAGTGCTGATCTTGCTCAAGTCGCTGATCCGCAAGTACAACACCGCGGCCCTCTACATCACCCACGACCTGGCGGTGGTGGCCCAAGTGGCCGACCGCATCAAGGTGCTGCGCCACGGCAAAGAAGTCGAGGAAGGGCTCACCGAACAGATCTTGCACCACGCCAAAGAAGACTACACAGCCAGGCTGGTGGCCGTTCGCGGCGCCGCGGCGAGTGAGCGCGCGGTGGTCGGCACGGTGCAGCCCCAAACCGTGTTGTCCATGAAGGACTGCCACGCCTACTACGGCGCGTTTCACGTCGTCAAAGGGGTGTCGCTGGACGTGAAAAAAGGTGAGACCGTGGCGGTGGTGGGCGAGTCCGGTTCGGGCAAGTCGACCTTGGCCAGGATCATCACGGGTTTGTTGCCTTCCAAGAGCGAACACATGGTGTTTCAAGGTGAGCCGCTGCCGCATTTGCTGACCGAGCGCAGCAAGGAGCTCAAGCGCCGCATCCAGCTGGTCTACCAAATCCCCGATGTGGCCATCAACCCACGCCAAAGTTTGTTGGACATCGTGGGTCGTCCCGTGCAGTTTTATTTTGG
>JBFZCK010000240.1:0-6090 GCA_041307965.1 Burkholderiales bacterium
GGCGCTTGGCCCAGCCTTGGCGCACGTCGGACCACAACACACAGGCCAACAAAAAGCTCGCCACCACGGGCTTGCCTTCGCCCACACGGCGGTCGGTGTCTTCCAAGGCGGTGCGCACAAACGGGTCGTCGGCGCGCTGCACCACCACGTCGAGCAAGGGGTAGATGCCCGAATCCAAGCCCACGGCCTTGAGTTGCTCCACGCTGGCCAAAGCATGGCCGGTTTGCAGCAGCTTGAGCATTTCGTCGAACAAGCGGCTTTGCGGCACGTCGAGCAGCAAGCGGCGCGAAGACGCCAAGGGCTTGAGGGTGCCCGCGTCAAACTTGAAACCCAAGGGGCTGAGTTTGGCGGCAAAACGCACGGCGCGGATGATGCGCACCGGGTCTTCGCGGTAACGCGTGGCCGGGTCGCCGATCATGCGCAGCACGCGTTTTTTGGCGTCGCGAATACCGTTGTGGAAATCGACCACGGTTTGGGTTTCGGGGTCGTAGTACATCGCGTTGATGCTGAAGTCGCGTCGCGCCGCGTCTTGCTCGATCGGGCCCCAGACGTTGTCGCGCAAGACGCGACCGCTGGCGTCCACCGCGTGTTTCATGTTGGCCAAGGCGCCTTTGCTGGTGCGCTCGTTGCCCGAGACCTGTTCGGCGTCGGCGCTGTCGAGGTAGGCGCGCATGGTCGAGACTTCGATCACCTCGTTCTCGCGGCCGCGGCCATAGACCACGTGCACGATGCGAAAGCGCCGCCCAATGATGAAGGCGCGGCGAAAGAGCTGTTTGACTTGCTCGGGGGTGGCGTCGGTGGCCACGTCGAAGTCTTTGGGACGCAAACCCAGCAAGAGGTCGCGCACCGCGCCGCCCACGATGAAGGCTTCAAAACCCGCGTCTTTGAGCGTGTGGACCACGTCCAGCGCACGGTCGTCGACCAAGTCGGGGTCGATGCGGTGCACCTTGGCGGGCACGTCTTGGCGTTGGCCAAAGGTCGATTCGGCGCTGGCCTTGGTGCGGCTGGGAGGGCTGGACTTGCCCAGCAGCTTGTCGATGAAGTGTTTGATCATTCGAAGAGGTTCAGGATGCGCCAGCCACGCTGGGTGGCGATGTCGAGCAAACGGGCATCGGGGTTGGTGGCCACCGGCTCATGCACACGCTCGAGCAGGGGCAGGTCGTTCATGGAGTCGCTGTAAAACACGCTGTGCGTCACATCGGCCCATGAGCAAGACCGCTCAGACAGCCATTGTTCCACACGCGCGACCTTGCCTTCCCGAAACGAGGGCGTGCCGTGGATTTCCCCAGTGGGGGTGCCGCTGTCGTCCACCGCCAAATCGATGGCGATCAGCTCGTCCACGCCAAAGGCCTCGGCAATGGGACGGGTGACAAACGCGTTGGTGGCGGTGACCAACAAGGTGGCGTAGCCCGCTTGGCGGTACTGCGCCACCAAATCCAAGGCCACGGGGCGAATGGCGGGGCGGATGACGTCGCGCATGAACACCTCGTGGGCCGCATGGGCCGCTGGCATGCCTTGCTCGCGCAGGGCTTCGGTGCTGAAGCGCACGTGGTCCGCGATGTTCAGGGTGCCGGCGCAGTATTGCGCGTAAAAGGCTTCGTTGGTTTGGGTGTGGGTCACCGGATCGCGCCAGCCCAGCTCCACGGTGAACTGGCCCCACGAGTAATCGGAGTCCAAGGGCAACAAGGTGTGGTCGAGGTCAAACAAGGCCAGTTTCATTCGTTCTCCAGCATGGTTTTGAGTAATGGGATGGTGATCGCGCGTTGGGTGCGCAAGGCGTAAGCGTCGAGCTCGTGCAAGAGCATCATCAAACTGGAGAGGTCACGCGAGAAACGGTTGAGCATGAAGTCCATGACCTCGTCGCTCAAAAACACCCCGCGGGCATCGGCCTCGCGGCGCAACACCGCGCGGCGCTCGGCCTCACCCAAGGTTTGCAAAGCAAACACGTGGCCCCAACCGAGCCGGGTGCGCAAGTCCTCGCGCAAGACCAAGTCGGCGGGCGGCAAGGCAGAAGCGGCCAACACCCAACGCCCCGCGCCATGCACCGGCGTTTGTGCGTTGATGAACCAATTGAAGGCCGCGGCCTGTTGGCTGGCCGTGAACAGGTGGCAATCGTCGAGCAAGACCACGTCCCAGCGGTCATCAAAATCGCTCGGGTTGATGACCTGAGGGTCGAGCCAGCCGACTCGACCGCCCTGCCCGCGCACCGCCTCGGCCACGGCGCGCAGCAAATGGGTTTTTCCGCAGCCGCTGTCGCCCCAAAGCAAGGTGGGCACGGGCGAGCGCAGGGGGTTGTTGGCCCACAAGCGCACGTGTTCGGCGGCGGCTTCGTTGCCCGCGTCGATGAAGTTGTCCAGGGTTGGCACCGGCGCCAGACCAATGTCCAGCGCCAGTTGCTGCATGTGGGGTGTGCTCAACGGGGCAAGTCCTCAGCTGGGGTGGACGGGCCATCGGTGTAGAGGTCACTTTGCTGGTAACGGCGCACCGCCAAACGCAAAACCACCAGCAGCACCGCACTGGCCGGCAAAGCGATCAAGATGCCGACAAAACCCAGCAGGTGGCCAAACGCCATCAAGGCAAAAATCACCACCAAAGGGTGCAAGCCGATGCGCTCGCCCAGCAAACGCGGGGTCAGCACAAAGCTTTCCAAGAATTGGCCGATGCCAAACACCGCCCACACCGCCAACATGCCCGACCAGCTTTGAAATTCGAGCAAAGCGGCGAAGGTGCCCAGCAGCAAACCCACGCCAAAACCGATGTAAGGCACAAAAACCGCCAAGCCCGTGAAGACACCAATGGCCAGCGCCAAATTCAGCCCCACCACAGCCAAGCCGGCCGAATACAGCACCGCCAAGACCAACATGACCAGCATTTGTCCGCGCAGGTACTCACCCAACACAGCGTCGGTTTCGCCCAGGAAATTGTCCACGCCACCCAGCCAACGCGGCGGCAGCAAGCGGCGCAAACGCGCCGACAGGCCGTGCCAATCGACCAACAAATAAAACGCCACCATGGGGGCCAACACGGCATTGCCCAACACCGCCATCACGGCACTGCCACCGATGCGCAGCGAGGCAAACGCCTGCTCGAACAGGTCGGAGCCGTGGCCGCTGACCAGTTGCGTGAGCCACTCGCGCACCATGGCCACATCGATTGCCAAGGGCACACCCATGCGGTGCGCCCACGGCACCAACACCGCATTGGCCCGCTCCAGCAAGGCCGGCACCTGCTCACGCAGCAGCGGCACTTGCTGCGTGATGACGGGCACGATCAGCAAGACCACCGCCAAAACCAACAAGGCCACCAAAAACAAAGCCAACAAGGCCGAAGCCCAACGCGGCAGCCCCCAGCGCGTGCCCCGATCCACCAAGGGCAGCACCGCATAGGCCAACACCGCCCCCAAGACAAAGGGCGACAACACCGGTGCGAGCAACGCCAGAACCAGCCCAGCGGCCACGGTCAGCGCGGTCCAAGCGGCAAAGCGAATTTGGGTGGGGGTGAATGTCATGGGTGCTTGAATTGGGATGGGCGGTGTAAACCCTTAAAATCTAGGGCAAATTCTATCGGGCGCACTGGGTGCGCCCGTATTTTTCCGCCCCTCGACGATACACCGCCCCAAAGCGACGACCCGCATGAACACAAACACCCCCCTTTCCTACAAAGACGCTGGCGTTGACATCGAGGCCGGCGACGCCTTGGTCGACCGCATCAAGCCCCTGGCCAAGAAAACCATGCGCGAAGGCGTTTTGGCCGGTATCGGTGGTTTTGGGGCGCTGTTTGAAGTGCCCAAGCGCTACCAAGAACCCGTGCTGGTCAGCGGCACCGACGGCGTGGGCACCAAGCTCAAACTGGCCTTTGAATGGAACATGCACGACACCGTGGGCATCGACCTGGTGGGCATGAGCGTCAACGACGTGCTGGTGCAAGGTGCTGAGCCGCTGTTTTTCTTGGACTACTTCGCCTGCGGCAAGCTCGACGTGGACACCGCCGCGGCCGTGGTCGGCGGCATCGCCCAGGGCTGTGAGATGAGCGGCTGCGCCTTGATCGGTGGCGAAACGGCTGAGATGCCCGGCATGTACCCCGCGGGCGAATACGACTTGGCCGGCTTTTGTGTCGGCGCGGTCGAAAAAAGCAAGATCCTCACCGGCGCCAACGTGAAGCCCGGCGATGTGGTGCTGGGCTTGGCCTCGCACGGCGTGCACTCCAACGGTTTCAGCTTGGTGCGCAAGTGCATTGAACGCGCCGGTTCGAACACCCCCGCCACCTTGGACGGCATGCCCTTCAAAGAAGCCATCATGCGCCCCACCCGCCTGTATGTGAAGAACGTGTTGGCGGCGCTGGCGGCCCACCCCATCAAAGCTTTGGCCCACATCACCGGCGGCGGCTTGCTGGAGAACATTCCCCGCGTCTTGCCCGAAGGCATGGCCGCTCACCTGCAACAAGGCAGCTGGCCACAAAGCGAGCTGTTCGCTTGGTTGCAAGCCACGGCCGGCATCGACCACGTCGAGATGAACCGCACCTTCAACAACGGCATCGGCATGGTGGTGGTGATCGCTGCTGAAGAGGCCGAAGCTTGCGCGGCCACGTTGCGCGGTTTGGGTGAGACGGTGCACACCATCGGCCGCATTGCGCCGCAAGGCAGCGGCGCGGCCGTGGTCGTTGCCTGAGTTCAGCTCATCTCACGGCGCAAGGCCGTGAGGCGCTGCTGCATCAGCTCGCGATCGAGGGTGTCGTCGGTTTGAGCGCAGTAGTGCTCCAAATCGGCCACGGCCTCGCGGGTATTACCCAGCTCGGCGTGCGCCAAGCCCCGGTCGCGCCACTCGGGCAGGTGGTCGGGCAACAAAATCACCAAACGTTCTTGCACCGCCAGTAGGCGCGAGCCATCGCCTTGGGCGCGGTGCAGGTCTTTGAGGTTGCGCAGCATGCGCGCCAAGATGTCGCGCGGTGCGGCCGACTGCAGGTACAAGCCCATGGGCACCTCAAACTCGCCCACCATGCCTTGGCTCTGCTGATAAGGCAGCAAGCGTTCGGACAAGGCCTCGCGGCTGAGCGACTCTCCGCTGAAGGGGTCGATCACCACCTGACCCGCGGGCAGGTTGACCTTGACCAAAAAGTGCCCGGGAAAGTTGACGCCGTGTGCCTTCAAACGCAGACCTTGCGCCAACTCCAGCCACAGCACCGCCAAACTCACGGGAATGCCGCGGCGCGTGCGCAGCACCACGTGCAAGTAGCTGTTGTCGGGGTCGTGGTAATGGTTGACGTTGCCCGCAAAGCCCAAGTCTTTGAAGAAAAACTGGTTGAGCATGCGCAAGCGCTGCAAAGGGTCGGCGTCGGGGCTCAAGCGGCGGCGCAAGCGCTGGGCGAGTTGGTCGACCGAGTCCAGCACCTGCTGCACATCACCGTCGGGGTATTCGTCGTGGGCGATGCTGGCCGCGGCTTCGAGCAGCGGAAACGCCTCGTCCTCGGCCACCAAGGTGGCGAAGTACTGCAACGGTGTGGGAGCGTCAAATTGCAAAGCCATGGCTCACTTTCGAATCAGGGCGCGCCAAGACACGCCCAGCACGCGCAACAGGCCCAAGTACACCACGACCGCCCCCACCACACTGGCCGCGACCCAACCCACACGTGCCCAGCGGCGGCCGTCCACGTTGAGCCAATCAAAGGATTGCTCGACCCACCACAAGCCTGCGGCCATGACCGCGCTGGCCACGGCCACCTGCAAAAGCAAACGGCCCCAGCCCGGCAGCGGCACAAAAGCCCCGCGGCGCAGCAAACCCACCAACAGCCAGCTGGCGTTGACCAAAGCCCCCAAGCCAATGGCCAAAGCCAAACCGGCGTGCGCAAAATGTGGCACCAACAAGAGGTTGAGCAGCTGCGTGAGCACCAAGACCACGATGGCGATCGTCACCGGCGTTCGGATGTCTTGGCGGGCGTAAAAACCGGGGGCCAACACTTTGATGGCCACCAAACCCAACAAACCCACGCCGTAGCCCATGAGCGCGTGGGAGGTCTGCACCACGTCGCGCGCGGTGAAAGCACCGTAGTGGTAGAGCACCGCCACCAAAGGCTCGGCGAACACCAAGAGCGCCA
>JBFZCK010000241.1:0-2987 GCA_041307965.1 Burkholderiales bacterium
AAGCGCAGCACCATGAGGTTTTGCACCGTCTCTTTGCCGAGGTAGTGGTCGATGCGAAAGATCTGCGCTTCTTGGAAGTAGCGGCCCACCTCGTCGTTGATTTGACGCGCCGAGGCCAGGTTGTGGCCCAGGGGTTTTTCCAGCACCACGCGGCTGCGCGCATCGATCAAGCCCGCACCGTGCAAGTGACCGCAAATGTCCGTGAACAGGCTGGGCGCGGTGGCCAGGTAATAGACGCGGTCCGAGCCGGGCTGCAGCGCTTGACCCAAGGCGGTGAAGCCCGCGCTTTGGGTCGCGTCAACGGTGGTGAAGTGCAGGCGGTCCAAAAAGCTTTGCCACACGGGGGCTTGCATGGCGCCAGCGTCGATGAAGCCCACCACCTTGTCTTGGATGAAGGCCAAAAATTCTTCGCGGCCCCACGCTTGGCGACCCAAGGCGTGGATGCGCGTCTGTTCAGGTAAGTTGTTGTGCCGGTGCGCCATGTACAGCGCAGGCAGGAGTTTGCGAACCGACAGGTCGCCCACACCGCCAAAAATCACCATGTCCAGAGGGGGTTTTGTTGTGTTGCTGGTGCTCATGTTGGCCTCGAAGAAGTTACGTGATTGGAATGGTTGTATTGTAACTAAGTTACATCAACATGGCCAATGGTCCGGCGCGCGGTCACGCCAGGCTAGTCCAAGGCGCGGTCGATCAGGTTCAAAACCTGGGCTGTCGCATCGGGCGCATCGCAAGCCACACTGTGCCGCTCGGGCATGCTGCGCAACCACGTGAGCTGGCGCTTGGCCAGCTGGCGTGTGGCGCTCACGCCTTTTTCTCGTAGCTCGTTCAGGTCACTGGCCTGGGGTTGGTCGTGGCAGGCATCGAGCATGTCCCAGCACTGTCGGTAACCCACGCAGCGCATGGCGGGCAGATCGGGGTGCAGATCGCCGCGCGCGCGCAGGGCGCGCACCTCATCGACCAAACCCTGCTCGATCATGGCCTCAAAGCGTTGGGCGATGCGGGTGTGCAACCAAGCGCGCTCGCTGGGTTCCAAGGCGATCAGCCGCTCGGGGCGCAATGGGCTGACGTGCTGGCGGGTTTGGGCGTGCCACTCGGACAAAGGCTGGCCGCTGATGGCAAACACTTCCAAGGCGCGAGCGATGCGCTGCGAGTCGTTGGGGGCCAAGCGTTGCGCCGTGGTGGGGTCAATCGCTGAGAGTTCGGCGTGCAGGGCGGGCCAGCCTTGGGCTTGGGCACGGGCATCGATGTCGGCGCGCACCGCTGGGTTGGCCGTGGGCATGTCGCTCAAGCCGTCCATCAGGGCCTTGAAGTACAGCATGGTGCCGCCCACGAGCAGCGGCATGCGCCCGCGTGCTTGGATGTCGGTGATCAGGGCCGTGGCGTCGCGCACAAAGTCGGCCGCGCTGTAAGCGTGCAGCGGGTCGCGGATGTCGATCAGGTGGTGCGGCACCTGCGCCAATTCGGCGGCGCTGGGTTTGGCTGTGCCGATGTCCATGCCGCGGTAGACCAATGCCGAGTCGACACTGATGATCTCCACTGGCCAGCGCTGCGCAATGGCCAGCGAGAGCGCGGTTTTGCCACTGGCGGTGGGGCCGGCAATGGCCCAGCAAGGCAGGCTGTCGGGCGTGGTCATGTGCGCGAGAGCTGTCCGTGGCGCTGCACCACCGTCCAAGCGGTGGCCGCGATCAACACGCTCCAAAACCCGATGCCGTTGGTCAGGGGCAGCACCGAGCCGCCACTGTGGCTGCTGAGCTGCACGCCCAGCCAGGTGCCGACGCCGAACGCGGCGACCATCATCATGAAGCCGCTGAGCGAAGAGGCCGAACCGGCCGCTTGTGGGAAGGGGCTGACCGAGCCGCTTTGGCCGCAAGGTTGGTGCACACCGTGGGCCAACATAAAACCATAGAAGGGCAGCATGATCGCCCAGACGCTGTGCACACCGGCCCAAGCCAAGGCGGCCATGGTGCCGCCGCTGAGTAGCGTCAAGGCCCCGGCTGCGGCCACGGTGCGCTGCACACCCCAGCGCACGATCAAGCGCCGGCAGCCGAAGGTGCCGATGATGTAGGCCACCGACATCGATGTGAGCCACAGACCGTAGGCGGTTTTGCTCTCGCCCAGCACATCGATGAACACAAAAGACGAGGCCGCCAAGAAGGTGAACAAGCCGCAATACGAGGTGGTGGTCAGCAGGGCGTAGGCCCAAAACGTCGGGTGTGTGCCGATGCTGCGCCACGTGCGCAGCAGCACCCGCCACTGCAAGGCTTGGGGGTTGCGTTGGCGCAGGGTTTCTTCAAAACGCCACACCAACAACATGCAGGTCAACGCACCAAACACCGCCAAAGACGCCAAGGCCATGCGCCAGCCCCATTGGTCGGACAACCAACCGCCCAGCGGCGCGGTGATGCAGGCGATCACGCCCAAACCGGTCAGGCCCTTGGACATGGCGCGGGCCGCATCCACGGGGTTGAAGACGTCTCGAACGATGGCGCGTGCGCCCATGACGGCCGCGCCCATCGCCACGCCTTGCAGCGCACGCCACACGATCAAGGTTTGCACCGAAGCGGCCCACACGCTGCCCAGTGCCGCCAGCGCGAACAAGCCCATGCCCACGATGAGCACCGGTCGACGGCCCCAGCGGTCGGACACGGGGCCCCACACCAGTTGTGAGAAGCCAAAAGCCAAGAGCATGGCGGTGAGCGTGAGTTGGGCTTGCGACATGCTCGCGCCCAAGTCCAGCGTCAACGCCGGCAAGGCGGGCAGGTACAGGTCGGTGGCCACGGGTTGTAAGCCGAGCAACAGCGACAAAAAGAGCACGACCCAGCGGGCCGACATGGTGTGTGTGTGTGGCATCAGCGACCGCGCAAAAACAAAGCGTCGAGCTCTTTCATGCTCAACTGGCGCCAAGTGGGGCGACCGTGGTTGCACTGATCGGCGCGATCGGTGGTCTCCATCTGGCGCAACAAGGCGTTCATCTCTTCCAGCGTCAA
>JBFZCK010000242.1:0-2609 GCA_041307965.1 Burkholderiales bacterium
CGCCCATGGTCTCGATGCCCAAGGACAAGGGGATCACATCCAGCAACAACAAGTCGCCCTCGCTGCTGTTGCCGGCCAAGGCATTGGCTTGGATGGCGGCACCCAAGGCCACCACCTCGTCGGGGTTCAAATCGTTCAAAGGCGCTTGGCCAAAAAACGCGCCCACCGCGGCTTGCACCACGGGCATGCGGGTGGAGCCACCGACCATCACAACACCTTGGATATCGGTGGTCGCCAGTCGAGCGTCGCGCAAGACCTTGCGCACCGCTGAGAGCGTTCGCTGGGTCAAGGCCTCGGTGCACTGGGCGAAGTCGCTGGCGCGGACGCGGTGTGTCAAGACGCCCACCGACAACTCCACGCCAAACACCACGCCATCGGCTTGACCATCGGACGAAGAGAGGGCCTCTTTGCAACGACGCGCCTCGGATTGCAAACGGGCCCGATCGGCCGCGGCCATGGGCTCCGAAGCCAGCGTTGGGGCGAGTTGCGAAAGCACCCACTGCGCCAGCGCATGGTCGTAATCGTCACCGCCCAAGGCCGAATCGCCGCCCGTGGCCAAGACTTCGAAGACGCCCTGGGTCAATCGCAATATGGAAATATCAAAAGTGCCGCCGCCCAAGTCGTAAACGGCGTAGACCCCTTCGGTCGCGTGGTCGAGGCCATAGGCAATGGCCGCGGCGGTCGGCTCGTTGATGAGTCGCAGCACTTCGATCCCCGCGAGCTGCGCCGCGTCTTTGGTGGCTTGTCGCTGGGCATCGTCGAAATACGCGGGCACCGTGATGACCGCACCAAAGAGTTCATCGTCAAAGCTGTCTTCGGCCCGAAAACGCAGCGTGGCCAGCACCTCAGCGCTGACCTCCATGGGTGTTTTGCGGCCCGCCACCGTCTCGATGACGGCCATGCCCTGTTCGTCCACCACGCGGTAGGACAAACGGTCCACATCCGCGACCTGGGCGCGTGTGCGGCCCATCAAGCGCTTGACCGATGCGACGGTGTTGCTGGGGTCCTGGAGTTGCGCAGCCAAAGCGTCGTGGCCCACTTGCCGACCCGAACCACCCGAGCTGGGGTCGGTGTAGCGAACCACACTGGGCAGGAGCACCCGGCCTTGCAGGTCCGGCAAACATTCGGCCACGCCGTGTCGAACCGCGGCCACCAGCGAATGCGTGGTGCCCAAATCGATGCCCACTGCGATGCGGCGTTGGTGGGGGTCCAGCGATTGGCCGGGCTCAGAAATTTGCAACAGTGCCATGCGCTTATTGTCCCAGTTCGTCGTGTCGTTTTTCGATGGCTTGCTCAAAGCGCTGCACGAACATCAAAGCCCGCACGGCCTGGGCCATGCCGGCCGTGTCCCCTGCCCCGTCCAAACGCTCAATCGCTTGGACCCATTCGCGCCAAGCCCCACGAACCGTGTCGGTCAAGGCGTCCAAGGCGCTGGCGTCGTTGGCCTCGTCCAAGGCCTCGCGCCACTCCATTTGTTGCATCAAAAACGCACCCGGCATGGCCGTGTTGTCTTCGGCGCGAATTGCCACACCGCGCAGCTCACACAGGTAAGCGGCCCGGGTGATGGGGCTTTTCAAACGCTGGTACGCCTCATTGATGCGCACCGACCACTGCATGGCTTGGCGCTGCTGCTGTGCTGAGTCGCTGGCGTGACGGTCCGGATGGGCTTGGCGCTGCAATATTTTCCAAGCGTCGTCCAAAGCCGCCGTGTCCAACGCAAAGCGCTGAGGCAGGTTGAAAATTTCAAAGTCGGTGGATTGCAGGTTCATCAAAAAAGCCGCCCCAACGCGTTGGCGTGGGCGGCCCTGTGGCCCAACAGCGCCTTCAGACGCGGAAGCTCTCGCCACAACCGCAGCGGTCGCGCTCGTTGGGGTTGTTGAAGCGAAAACCTTCGTTCAATCCCTCGCGCACAAAGTCCAGTTGCGTGCCGTCGATGTAGGCCAAGCTCTTGGGGTCGACCAAGACCTTCACGCCGTTGTCTTCGAACACCACGTCCTCGGGGGCGATCTCGTCGGCGTATTCGAGCTTGTAGGCCAAGCCCGAACAACCGGTGGTTTTCACACCCAAGCGAACACCCACACCTTTACCGCGTCTGGTCAGGTAGCGTGTGACGTGGCGTGCGGCAGAGTCAGAGATCGAAATGGACATGGCTGGGGGCGATCGTGCGGTGAAGGGGCGATGCGGTCAGTGGGCGTGTTTTTGGCGGTAGTCGTCCACCGCGGCTTTGATGGCGTCTTCGGCCAAGATGGAGCAGTGGATTTTCACCGGTGGCAAGGCCAACTCTTCGGCGATCTCGCTGTTTTTCAGGGCAGCGGCTTGGTCCAGGGTCTTGCCCTTGACCCACTCGGTCACCAAAGACGACGAGGCGATGGCCGAGCCACAGCCGTAGGTCTTGAAGCGCGCGTCTTCGATGACACCGGTTTGTGGGTTCACCTTGATTTGCAGTTTCATCACGTCGCCGCAGGCGGGCGCACCGACCATGCCGGTGCCGACGGTGTCGTCGCCCTTGTCAAAAGAACCGACGTTGCGGGGGTTTTCGTAGTGGTCCACCACTTTGTCTGAATAGGCCATGGTCTTACTCCTTCAATGGGCTGCCCACTGGATGGTGG
>JBFZCK010000243.1:0-7207 GCA_041307965.1 Burkholderiales bacterium
GGTGCGTCCAAGGCAGCTTCAAGGCTGGGCCGAACTGGCCCATGAAATGCCGCATGCCGGCATCGCCACCGGCCAGCGTGTAGGTGAGAAAACTGCCCATGAACGACCAGCGCAGGCCCGCGCCGTAGCGGATCGCGTCGTCGATCTCTCCGGTGGTGGCCACGCCGTCGTTGACCAAATGCAAAGACTCCCGCCACAAGGCCTCGAGCAGGCGATCGGCGATGAAGCCGGGGACCTCTTGGCGCACGTGCAGCGGCTTCATGCCCAAGCGGCGGTACACCGCCATGGCGGCTTCTTTGGCCAAGGGCGAGGTTCGCTCGCCACCCACCACCTCAACCAGCGGCAACAAATACACCGGGTTGAAGGGGTGCCCCACCACACAACGCTCGGGGTGCACTGCTTGGGCGTAAAAGTCCGTGGGCAAGAGGCCCGAGGTGGAGGACGCGATGATCACGTCCGCAGGGGCCGCCGCGCTGATGCGCGCGTGCAGCGCCAACTTCATAGACAGCACCTCAGGGGCGCTTTCTTGGATGAAGTCGGCCCCGCTCACGCAGGCCTCGACCGTGTCGACAAAGCGCAGCCGATCGGGCGAAGCGCCCGCGGCCAAACCATTTTTCACCAGCGCGGGCCAGCACTTGTGGATGCGCGCTCGCAATTGCGCCTCGGCGCCGGGTGCGGGGTCCCAGGCCACCACGTCCCAGCCGTGGGCGAGCGCTCGTGCGATCCAACCGCTGCCAATCACGCCGGTGCCCAGCGCTGCGAAGGTTTTGATGTCGGTCTTGAAGGTCATGTGGAGGTCCGTGTGATCGCTGTGTTTTGCTCAGGCCCGGGGTTTGAGGCCCATCTTGAGGCGGCCCTCGGCCGGCGTCATGGGCTGAGCACCCATGCATTTCATGAGTTGGATCACGCGCTCCACGAGCGAGCCGTTGCTGGCCGGCACGCCTTTGTCCAGCCACAGGTTGTCCTCCAAACCGACGCGCACATGACCGCCGAGCAGCATGGCTTGCGCGGCCATGGGCATCTGCAAGCGGCCAATGCCAAACGCCGCCCACGTCACGCCGGGTGGCAGGTTGTCGACCATCGCCTTCATGGTCGTGGTGTCGGCCGGCGCCCCCCAAGGGATGCCCAAGCACAGCTGGTACAGGGGGTCCTTGAGCAAACCCTCGGCCACCATCTGTTTGCTGAACCACAGGTGTCCGGTGTCAAAAATTTCCAGCTCGGCCTTCACGCCCAACTCGGTGATGCGTTTGGCTCCCGCGCGCAACGCCGCTGGCGTGGAGACGTAAATCGTGTCGCCGTCGCCAAAGTTCAAGGTGCCGCAGTCGAGCGTGCAGATGTCGGGCAACAGTTCTTGCACGTGGACCAATCGGGTCAGAGGCCCGACCAAGTCGGTGCTCGAGCCGAATTGCATGGGCGACTCTCCCGGTCCAATTTCGAGGTCGCCCCCCATGCCAGCCGTCAGGTTCACGATCACGTCCACCCCAGACGATTTGATGTGCTCCATCAGTTCGCGGTAGAGCGCGGGGTCACGGGTACCTTTGCCCGTCTTGGGGTCGCGCACGTGGCAGTGAACGACGGTGGCGCCAGCGCGCGCCGCCTCGATGGCGGCGTCGGCAATTTGGCGCGGGGTGACCGGGATGGCCGGGTGTTTGCCCACCGTATCGCCCGCCCCCGTGACCGCACAGGTGATGATGACTTTTTGCTGCATGGCCAAACCCCTTTGAGAAAAATACGATGAACACGACGTGATGTGTTCTCCACCATGATTGAAGACCGCCCGCACCTTGGCAAGCGGGCTGGCGATTCCATGAAACAAAACGTCGCTTAAGGAACAGTGGCGCAGGCAAAGCAGGGTTTCTCAGGGGTGCCCAGTCGGGACCGTTCGGCGCATGATTCTTAGGCCCTACACTGGCACAATATTCCATTGGTTTTTTCGTTATTTCACCAGGAGTTTTCATGCAGACCATCACTCGCTTCTCGCTTCGCCTGACCGCCATGTCCTTGGGTTTTTCGGCGGCACTGCTGTCCACGCCCACTTTGGCGGCTGAACCCCAGAGCTGCCAGACGGTGCGATTTGCCGATGTGGGCTGGACCGACATCACCGCCACCACGGCCGTGGTGTCCGAAATCCTCAAGGGTTTGGGCTACAAGCCCACCACGCAAGTTTTGTCGGTGCCCGTCACCTACAGCAGCATGAAGAGCAAGCGCATCGATGTGTTCTTGGGCAACTGGATGCCCTCGATGGAAGGTGACATCAAACCCTACGCCGCCGATGGTTCGGTGGAAACCCTCGTGGCCAACCTCGAAGGTGCCAAGTACACCTTGGCCGTGCCCAGCTACGTGGCTGAGGCCGGTGTCAAGAGCTTTGCCGACATCGCCAAAAACGCCGACAAGTTCAAAAAGAGCATTTACGGCATCGAACCTGGCAACGACGGCAACCGCCTGATCCTGGACATGATCAAGAAAAACGCCTTCGATCTCAAGGGCTTCAAATTGGTGGAATCCAGTGAGGCGGGCATGGTCTCGCAGGTCGTGCGCGCCACCGCCAAGAAAGACTGGATCGTCTTCTTGGGTTGGGCCCCACACCCCATGAACAGCAAAATCAAAATGACCTACCTCAGCGGCGGTGATGACTTCTTCGGCCCCAACTTCGGTGGCGCCACGGTCTTCACCAACGTGCGCAAGGGTTACACCGCCGAGTGCGCCAACGTGGGTGCACTGCTGAAAAACACCAAGTTCAACTTGGACATGGAAAACACCATCATGTCGGCCATCTTGGACAAGAAGCAAAAGCCCGAAGCTGCTGCCAAGGCTTGGATGAAAGCCAACCCATCCGTCTGGGGCGCATGGCTCAACGGCGTGAAGACCTTTGACGGCAAAATGCCCGATGTGGCTAAGTTCACGAAGTAATCTCTATGCTGGACTTGGCTTGGGTAGCTGACAACAAGCTACCACTCGGTGAGCACATCGCCATTTTTGTGGAGTCGCTCACCGCGAACGCGGCTGGGTTCTTCGATCTGATATCGGAGGGTTTGGGTGCCGCCATCACCAGCCTGACCGACGTGCTGTTGTGGGTGCCGCCCTTGGTGTTGATCACCGTGATCGCCGGGCTGGCTTATTTCCTTCAGCGCTCGGTCAAGCTGGTGGCCTTTGTGGTCTTGGCCTTGTTGCTGGTGGTGAACCTGGGTTACTGGCAGGCCAGTATGGAAACGCTGTCCTTGGTGACTTGCGCCACCTTGGCCTGCTTGGTGGTGGGCGTGCCCATCGGCATTGCCGCGGCCCACCGCCCTTGGCTGGAGGCCTGTCTGCGTCCCTTGCTGGACCTGATGCAAACCATCCCGACCTTTGTGTACCTGATTCCCACGCTGATCTTGTTTGGCTTGGGCGTGGTGCCGGGCCTGATCTCCACCGTGATCTTTGCTTTGCCCGCCCCCATCCGCCTGACCACCTTGGGCATTGCTTCCGTGCCCAAGTCGCTGATCGAAGCGGGCGAGTCGTTTGGCGCCACCCGAACGCAGCTGCTGTGGAAAGTGGAGTTGCCCTACGCGCTGCCCACCATCATGGCCGGTGTCACGCAGTGCATCATGCTGAGCCTGTCGATGGTGGTGATCGCCGCCTTGGTGGGTGCAGACGGCTTGGGCAAACCGGTGGTGCGCGCCCTCAACACCGTCAACATCGCCGACGGCTTTGAGGCCGGCTTGGCCATCGTGATCGTGGCCATCGTCTTGGATCGGCTTTGCAAACAACGTCCTGTTCCTGGACAAACGCCGCCGAAATGAACCCCTCTCCTATTTGTGAATTCAAGCACGTTGACATCGTCTTTGGTCGTCAACAAGCCCAGGCCTTGGCCATGCTCGACGCGGGCAAAACCCGCCAAGACATTTTGGACGCGACCGGTGCCATCTTGGGCGCCGCCGATTGCAACCTGACGATCGCCGAGGGCGAGATTTCGGTGCTCATGGGTTTGTCCGGCTCGGGCAAATCCACCCTGCTGCGCTGTTTGAACGGCCTGAACAAAGCCACCCGTGGCCAAGTCCTGATTCGGGATGACCACGGCTCGGGCGGACATGTGGACTTGAGCACGTGCAACGAACAGACCCTGCGCCGGCTGCGCACCTCGCGCGTGGCCATGGTGTTCCAGCAGTTCGCTTTGTTGCCTTGGCGGACCGTGGCGGAAAACGTCGGGCTCGGCCTGGAGTTGCGCGGCACGAGCAAGGCCGAGCGCGAGCGCGTGGTGGCCGAGAAGCTGGAGCTGGTGGGCTTGGGCAAGTGGGCCAACAAATACGCACACGAGCTCTCCGGCGGCATGCAGCAACGCGTGGGCTTGGCGCGTGCGTTTGCCACCGATGCCGACATTTTGTTGATGGACGAGCCGTTTTCCGCCTTGGACCCGCTGATCCGTGAGCACCTGCAGCAAGAGCTGCTGCAACTGCAAAAAACCCTCAAGAAAACCATCGTGTTTGTGAGCCACGACTTGGATGAAGCGATCAAGCTGGGCAACCACATCACCATCATGGACAGCGGGCGCATCGTGCAATACGGTGAACCGGAAGAAATCGTGCTCAAGCCCAACAACGCCTATGTGCGGGAATTTGTGGCGCACATGAACCCCATCAAGGTGCTGCGCGGGGCCTCGTTGATGACGCCCGCGGCGCAACTGGCGCGCCAAGGCACGGCGCTTCAGCTCGACTGGACCGGGCACCACCTGCTGACGCTGGACGCCGACAGCCGGCCGCTTGAGGCCCAGATCGAACACACGCCCGCCCAATTGGTGCGGTATTCGGACGACCTCAACCTCACCGAGGTGGGCCAATCGGGTCGGACCTTGGTGGTGGCCCATCCCCAGTTGGTGATGGAGCGGATCATCGCCATTCGCCACGCCACGGGCCGCCCCGTGATCTTGTGCGACGGGCAACGGTTTGTGGGTGTTGTGGGCGACGATGAAATTTACCGCGGCATGTTGCGACCCAGTGCCGATGCGGCCCACTGACGACCCCGAACACCAGGACCGCTTGCCCCGCCGGATGCAGGCGGTTTATCTCACGGGCTACGGTGGCTTGGAGCGTTTGCACTGGACAGAAGATGCCCCCGTGCCGGTGCCGCAGGCCGGTGAAGTCCTGATCCGGGTGGGCGCCTGCGGTGTCAACAACACCGACCTCTGGACACGAGAAGGCGCGTATGGCAACGGCCACGAGGCCGCTTGGATGGGCGAAGCTTTTCACTTCCCTCGCATCCAGGGCTTGGATGCGGTAGGACACATCGTGGCCGTGGGTGAGGCGGGCGACGCCGCTCGAATCGGCCAACGCGTGGTGGTCAACCCTTGCCTGTACGCAGGAGACCACGACGGCCTTCAAAGCCTGCAGGTCGTGGGCAGTGAGTGCGACGGTGGCTTTGCCCAGTTCTTGTGTGTGCCCAGCGCCAACGCCTTGCCCATCCGCAGCGCCTACAGCGACGCCGAGTTGGCCACCTTCATGACGCCGTACATGACCGCCGAGCACATGCTGCGCCGCGCGGGCCTGTGCGCCGGGGAACGCATCTTCATCACCGGCGCCTCCGGTGGCGTGGGGTCGGCCTTGGTGCAGTTGGCCTTGCTGCGCGGCGCCGAGGTGGTGGCGCTGAGCAGCCGCGCCAAGGTGGGTGCGATCCAAGCGCTGGGCGTGGCCACCGTGTGGGCTCGAGAAGACGGCCCCCTCAAAGCCGGGCTGCAAAATTTGGGGGCACCAACGGCCTTCGATGTGGTGGCCGACGTCGTGGGCGGCGAGCAGGTCGCCTCGTGCCTGGACCTCTTGCGTGTCGGTGGGCGTTACGTCACCGCGGGCGCGGTGGCCGGTGCGGTGGTGAGCGTCGATTGGCGCCAGCTCTACCTCAAACAGCTCAGCCTCTTGGGGGTGACCATGGGCACCGCGGTCGACGCGCAGACCATCGTGCAGCACATCGAAGCGGGCCGCTTGCGGCCTTTGCTGGCGGGCACCTTTACCCTCCCAAACATGGCCCAAGCCCAGCAAGTCTTTGCACAGCGAACCCATGTGGGCAGTTGGGTCATCGTGCCGCCATCGGCCTAATGCCATGAGCCCAAGCCCACCTTCATCCAGCGGACTCTGGCCATGGCCGGTGGCCACGGACGTCAATGGCTTTGCCCGCCTGGCGGGCGTTGAGGCGGTGGTCAGGGGTTCGGTGCTGGCGGCGTTTCCCTTGTTGATGTACCGCGCTTGGGGCGACGCGGCCTTGGTGTCGCAGTGGTATTTGACGGTGGGTGTGCTGTCCCTCCTCACGGCCTTGCTCGTGCCTTTGTTGGGCCGGGTCCTGCGTCGGCGTCGGGTCTACTTGTTGTCGGTGACGCTGTACCTGATGGCGGCCTGCCTGGGCTTCTTGGGTCAGGCTTGGACCACCACGGCCTTGCTGCTGCACGCCATCGCGGCGGCGTCGAGCTTCGTGTGTTTCAACGCCTATGTGCTGGACCATGTGGACAAAGCCGACTACGGGCGGCTGGAGTCGCAGCGCATGTTTTATGGCGGTTGGGGATGGACCTTGGGCCCTTTGTTGGGCGTTTGGTCTTTGCAGCTTTGGCAAGGCGGGCCTTTTGTGATGCTGGGTTTGGGGGCCTTGACCATGCTCTACCTGATCCGCGCGATGCCGCTGTCCGAGGCGCGCGTTCACGTCTCGATCAAGCAACGGAGCCTGTCTCACCAACCCTGGGTGATCTTGCGCCGTTTCTTCTCTCAACCCCGTTTGGTGGCGGGCTGGAGTTTTGCGCTCTTGCGTTCATGCGGTTGGTGGGTTTATTTCGTGTATGTGGGTATTTTTGCGGTGAAAAACGGGCTGGGTGAGCAGGTCGGCGGCTGGGCCACCTCGGCGGCCAATGCAGGCCTGTTTTTGTCGCCGTTGGTGTTGCGCTGGACGCAGCGCCACCCTTTGCGCCGATCGCTGCGCTGGGCCTTTTTGTTGGGCGCGGGCTGCTTCTTGCTTTCGGCCGCCCTGTCCTCCTGGCCTTGGCTGACCATCCTGTGCCTCTTGATCGGTGCCCTGTGTTTGGTGACCTTGGATGTGTGTGCCGGTCTGCCCTTCATGATGGCGGTCAAGCCCTCTGAGCGCACCGAGATGTCGGCGGTGTACTCCAGTTTTCGCGATTTCTCGGGCATCGTCTCACCCGCCTTGGCTTGGGTGGTGCTCCAATTCAGCCCGGTGGCGGGGGTGTTTGCCATGGGCG
>JBFZCK010000244.1:0-3343 GCA_041307965.1 Burkholderiales bacterium
GCCCGCATCGAAAAAGCCGGGCTGCGCATGCGCCTGGGTGTGGACGTGGACAACGTCAACCCGGAAGACGATGAGCGCTTTCGCCAGTATTGGGAGCACTACCACCAGCTGATGAAGCGCAACGGCGCCACACCTGCGGTGGCGAAGGCGGCGGTGCGCCGCTCCAACACCATCATCGGTTCGCTGATGGTGTCCTTGGGCGATGCCGACGCCCTGATTTGCGGCCTGACGGGCAGCTACATGACGCACCTGGAGCGCATCGATGCCATTTTGGGCAAACGCCCAGGCGCGAGCCAGTTTGCCGCCGTCAACGCCCTGATGAGCGACCTGGGGCCTCTGTTCATCGCCGACACCTATGTCAACGAAGACCCCACGGCCGAGCAATTGGCGGACATCGCGTACATGGCAACACAAGAAATCCAGCGCTTTGGCATCGTGCCCAAGGTGGCCTTCCTGTCGCACTCCAGCTATGGCTCGTCCAAGCGGGCCTCTGCGCGCAAGATGCGCCTGGCACGTGACCTGTTCTTGGCGCAACACCCCGACATCGAATGTGATGGCGAGTTGCACGGCGACGCCGCCTTGCAGCCCGAAATCCGCAACGTGTACCTGGAAGACAGCACGCTCAGCGGCTCAGCCAATTTGCTGGTCTGCCCCAACCTGGACGCGGCCAACATCTTGTACAACGTCATGAAAACCACCACCAGCGGTGGCGTGACGGTGGGCCCCATCCTGATGGGGACAGCAGGCACAGCGCACATCCTGACCCCGGCGGCCACCGTGCGCCGGGTGCTCAACATGACCGCTTTGGCCGTGGCGCAAGCGCACAACTGAGCACCACTACAGCCAAAAGGCCCCATTTTGGTGCCAAGCAAGCCCCCGCTTGGCACCAAAACAGGGGTTTTATAGGGGTACAACCTGACACGCGGTGTCAGGACCATGGTCGATAATGGGCACCGAATTTGCTAGACAAGATTCACCGTTTATTTGACTCTGGAGCCCCTCATGAACAAGCGTTTCTTACTCAAGGCCACCGCCGCATTGGCCGCAGCAGCTGCTTTTGGCAGCGCTCACGCCCAAACCACCCCCATCAAATTCCAGATGGACTGGCGTTTTGAGGGCCCATCGGCCTTCTTCCTGGTCCCCGGCGCCAAGGGTTATTTCAAGGACGCCAAACTGGACGTGACCGTTGACTCGGGCAACGGCTCAGGTGGCGCAGTCACCCGCGTGGCTTCGGGCACTTATGACTTGGGCTTTGCCGACTTGGCCGCCCTGATGGAATTCCACGCCAACAACCCCGACGCGCCCAACAAGCCCGTGGCCATCATGATGGTCTACAACAACACGCCCGCTTCGGTCATGGCCTTGAAGAAGTCCGGCATCAAGACGCCCGCCGATTTGGCTGGCAAAAAGCTGGGCGCGCCCGTGTTTGACGCCGGTCGCCGTGCTTTCCCCATCTTTGCCAAGGCCAACAACGTGCAAAACGTGACTTGGACCGCCATGGACCCACCACTGCGTGAAACCATGCTGGTGCGCGGCGATGTGGACGCCATCACCGGCTTCACCTTCACCTCGCTGCTCAACATCGAAGCGCGTGGTGTCAAAGCCGAAGACGTGACCGTCATGCAATACCCCGACTTCGGCGTCAAGCTCTATGGCAACGCGATCATCGCCACGCCCAAGATCCTGAAAGAAAACCCAGCGGCCGTGAAAGCCTTCTTGGCCGCCTTCACCAAGGGTGCCAAGGACGTGATCGCCGACCCAGCCAAGGCCATCGATTCGGTCAAGGCACGTGACGGCATCATCAACACCGCCCTCGAAACCCGCCGCCTGCAACTGGCGATTGACACCGTGATCAACAGCCCCTCGGCCCGCGCCGAAGGCTTTGGCCAAGTCAACGGTCCGCGCCTGACGCTGATGGCTTCGCAAGTATCGGACGCCTTCAACACCAAGACCCGCGTGAAGGCCGAAGACATCTGGAACGGCTCGTTCTTGCCCACCGCCAAAGAGCTGGACATCCTGCCCAAGGGCAAGAAGTAAAAACCACACGGCCCCGACCTGCCGAGTGCAGGTCTGGCCTGTCGGCTGCGGGATTGCCCTGCCGCCATGAGCCCACTGACACGCCATGCGAGCCAGTGGGTTTTTCAAAGGCCGCCGCTGTATACACTTTCGAACACCATTTCAAAGTCGCACCATGACCCAAGAAGCATTCGTCGATTTTCAGAATGTCTGGCTGGCCTACAACGACGAGTTGCTGGCGCAGAACCACTTTGCCGTGGAAGACATCAACCTGCAGGTCAAACAAGGCGAGTTCATCGCCATCGTCGGGCCCTCGGGCTGCGGCAAGTCGACCTTCATGAAGCTGACCACGGGCCTGAAAATGCCCAGCCGGGGCCGCATCCTGGTCGACGGCCAGCCTGTGACCGGTCCGCTCAAGATCAGCGGCATGGCGTTTCAAGCCTCCTCCCTCTTGCCTTGGCGCACCACGCTCGACAACGTGCTGCTGCCGCTCGAAATCGTGGAACCCTACCGTTCCAACTTCAAGCAAAAGAAGGAAGAGTACGCAGAACGCGCCCGCAAACTGCTCAACACCGTGGGCCTGGGTGGCTACGAAGACAAGTTCCCATGGCAACTGTCGGGCGGCATGCAGCAACGCGCCAGCATCTGCCGCGCCTTGATCCATGAGCCCAAGATGCTGCTGCTCGACGAGCCCTTTGGCGCGCTCGACGCCTTCACCCGTGAAGAGCTCTGGTGCATCTTGCGCGACCTGTGGACCGAGCAAAAGTTCAACGTCATTTTGGTCACGCACGACCTGCGCGAATCGGTGTTTTTGGCCGACACGGTCTATGTGATGAGCAAGAGCCCCGGCCGCTTTGTGGTGAAAAAAGAAATCGACCTGCCGCGCCCGCGCGACCTCGAGATCACCTACACCCCCGAATTCACCAACATCGTGCACGAGCTGCGCGGCCACATCGGGGCCATGCGCAAGACCGGTGCGGCCATCAACCAATAAGCGGGAGCCCCTCATGAATAAGAAATCTCTCGAAAGCTGGTCCCCCTGGATCTTGCTGGTGCTGAGCATCCTGATTTGGGAAGGCCTGTGCCGCGCCTTCAACGTGTCGGAATTCGTCTTCCCCAGCCCCTCGCGCATCGCGCAGCAAACCATCGAATACCGCGATGTGATCGCGGGCCACGCCTGGCGCACCTTCTGGGTGACCATGGTCGGCTTTGGCATCGCCATCGTGGTGGGCGTGTTGCTCGGCTTCATCATCGGCAGCTCACGCTTGGCCTATGCCGCCGTGTACCCGCTCATGACCGCCTTCAACGCCTTGCCCAAAGCGGCCTT
>JBFZCK010000245.1:0-2528 GCA_041307965.1 Burkholderiales bacterium
TCTTCGTGGAAACGCTGGCCGATGCCGTGTCCGCAGAACTCGCGCACGATGGTGAAGCCCAGCCCTTCGGCAAAAGTTTGGATGGCGTGGCCGATGTCGCCCAAGGTGGCGCCGGGCTTGACCACTTCAATGCCTTTCCACATGGCGTCGTAGGTGACCTCGCACAGGCGGCGGGCCTGCACCGAGGCGGCGGCCTCGCCACCAACCATGAACATGCGGCTGGTGTCACCGAACCAGCCGTCTTTGATGACGGTCACGTCGATGTTGACGATGTCGCCTTTTTTCAAGACCTTGTCGCCGGGGATGCCGTGACACACCACGTGGTTGACCGAGGTGCACAGGTGGGCGGGGAAAGGCGGGTAACCGTTGGGCTGGTAGCCGATGGTGGCCGAAACCGTGCCCTGTTTGACCATGAACTCGGCCGCCAAGCGGTCGATTTCACCAGTGGTGATGCCGGGCTGAACGAAAGGCGTCAGGTAGTCCAGGACTTCGGAGGCCAATCGGCAGGCCACGCGCATGGCGGCAACGCCAGCTTCGTCTTTGTAGGTGGTGCTCATGGGCTCCATTATCCCACCGCCAGCGCCTAAGGACAGCGCTTGGGCGGGTAAAATCCCATGCTTCCCACCCAGTTACTGGGTCAACGCTCTCCCAGGCCCCCACCGTGTCCTTGCACCTGCGCTTTTTTGATGGCGGCAATGCCATCAGCGACTTCAAAGTCCAACAATGGCTGCCGCGTTTGACGGCGATTCACCCCAGCATCACCGGCATCAGCGCCCGCTTTGTGCACTTGGCGGGTTTCACAGATGCGCCCGATGCCCAGCTGATCGAGCGTTTGGGCCAGTTGTTGAACTACGGTGAACCCGTGGCGGCCGTGCATTCGGCCAAAGAGGTGGCCGGTGAGTGGTTGGTGGTGCCCCGTTTGGGCACCGTCTCGCCCTGGGCGTCCAAAGCCACCGACATCGCCCACAACTGCGGCCTGAGCGTCAAGCGCGTGGAACGTTTGGTCGAGTACCGCGTGCAGTGCGCCTCAGGCTGGCTGCGCAGCGCGACTTTCAGCGAAGACCAGTGGCACGCCATCGCGGCCACCTTGCACGACCGCATGACCGACAACGTCTTGCGCGAACGCAGTCAAGCCGAAGCCCTGTTCACCGAATTGCAAGCCGCGCCCATGGCCCATGTGGACGTGCTTGGCGGCGGACGCGACGCCTTGGTCAGCGCCAACCGCGACTGGGGCTTGGCCCTGGCCGACGACGAAATCGATTACCTGGTCAAGGCCTTTGTGGGCCTGCAGCGCAACCCCACCGACGTGGAGTTGATGATGTTCGCGCAGGCCAACAGCGAGCACTGCCGCCACAAAATCTTCAACGCCCAATTCACCATCGACGGTCAGGCGCAAGACCACAGCCTCTTTGGCATGATTCGCCACACCCACCAAACCAGCCCGCAGCACACGGTGGTGGCCTATTCGGACAACGCCTCCATCATGGCAGGCCACACGGTTGAGCGTTTCGTGGCCCGCAGCAACGCGCAAGGCGCGGCCTACGGCAAAGAGACCGCTGTGCACCACGTGCTCATGAAGGTGGAAACCCACAACCACCCGACCGCCATTTCGCCGTACCCCGGTGCGTCCACGGGCGCGGGCGGTGAAATTCGCGACGAAGGTGCCACCGGCCGAGGCTCCAAGCCCAAGGCGGGTTTGACCGGTTTCACGGTCTCGCGCTTGTGGGGCGGCCAAAGCGACCAGGCCGGTGGCAAGCCCGAGCACATCGCCAGCCCCTTGCAAATCATGACCGAAGGCCCCTTGGGTGGCGCGGCGTTCAACAACGAATTCGGTCGTCCCAACCTCTTGGGCTATTTCCGCGAATACGAACAAACCGTGGCCGGTCAGGCCATGGGCTACCACAAGCCCATCATGATCGCCGGTGGTTTGGGCGTGATCGACGCGACCCAAACCCACAAAATCCTGTTTCCCGCGGGTTCTTTGCTGATCCAACTCGGCGGCCCCGGCATGAAGATCGGCATGGGCGGCAGCGCGGCGAGCTCCATGGCCACGGGCCAAAACGCGGCCAACCTGGACTTCGATTCGGTGCAGCGCGGCAACCCCGAAATCGAGCGGCGCGCGCAAGAGGTCATCAATCACTGCTGGGCCCAAGGTGCGGCCAACCCGATCTTGGCCATCCACGACGTCGGTGCCGGAGGCCTGTCCAACGCCTTCCCCGAACTCACCAACGACGCCGAACGCGGTGCACGTTTTGACCTCAACGCCGTGCCTCTGGAAGAAAGCGGTTTGGCGCCCAAAGAGATTTGGTGCAATGAAAGCCAAGAGCGTTACGTCTTGGCCATTGCGCCCGAGTCGCTGCCCCAGTTCAAAGCCTTCTGCGAACGCGAACGCTGCCCCTTCTCGGTGGTCGGTGTGGCCACCGAAGAGCGCCACCTGCGTTTGTCCGCGCAAGATGCACCTGCGGCGGTGGACATGCCCATGAACGTGCTCTTGGGCAAGCCGCCCAAAATGCACCGCGATGTGCAGC
>JBFZCK010000246.1:0-2644 GCA_041307965.1 Burkholderiales bacterium
CCTTGGCCACCGGGGCCAAACAGTTGGTCGTGCAGCTGGCGTTGCTGATGATGGCCTGACCCGCGTAGGCCGCATGGTTGACGCCGTAGACGAACATGGGCGTGTCGTCTTTGGAGGGCGCTGAGATGATGACTTTTTTCGCGCCTGCGGCCAGGTGTTTGCCAGCGCTGTCTTTGTCCAAGAACAAACCGGTCGATTCGATCACCACGTCAGCGCCGACCTCGTTCCACTTGAGCTGGGCTGGGTCGCGCTCTTGGCTCAGGCGAATGGTTTTGCCGTTCACCACGATGTTCGCGCCTTGCACCTCGACCGTGCCTTTGAAGCGGCCGTGCACGCTGTCGTACTTCAACATGTAAACCAAGTAATCGGGCTCGAGCAGGTCGTTGATGGCGACGATCTCGACGTCGGGGAAGTTCGCCACCGCGCTGCGCAGCACGTTGCGACCGATGCGGCCAAAGCCGTTGATGCCAATTTTGAGGGTCATGACAGTCTCACTTTCGTTGGATGGGTGTTGGCAGCCCACCCCAAACGGAGCGGCTGTGGCCGTAACCATCCTATTCGAGTTTGTGAAATTTTGTTACGAACCGGTAACCGAATGGGCTGGTGATGTGCTCAGCCTGCAGGCATCTCGCGGGGTCACGTCGGTTTTGCCTTTCGGCCCTGCCAAGACCCGGTAAACCCCAGTCGCATCGTGGCTGTGAACAACCAAGTCAGGGTCAATGAAGCCACGCGACATGCGGTTTCTTCGGTTTCGGCACGTTTGAACGATGATCGACTTGGGCGTCCACCACCCGAACCCTTATATTGGCAACACTCTGCTTTTTCGGGGCTCTCATGGAATTTGACTACGTGATCGTGGGCGGCGGCTCGGCCGGTTGTGTGTTGGCCAGCCGCTTGAGCGAAGACCCCAACGTGCAGGTCGCCCTGCTCGAGGCCGGTCCGCCCGACACCAGCGCGCTGATCCACTGCCCCGCGGGCATCGCGCTCATGGCCCGGGTGGACCTGGTGTCGCAAGGCCTGAGCACGGTGCCGCAGCCCGGCCTGCTGGGACGCACCGGCTTCCAGCCGCGGGGCCGCACCTTGGGGGGCTCCAGCTCCACGAACGCGATGGCCTACATCCGAGGTCAACAGGCCGATTACGACCACTGGGCCGCGCACGGATGCTCGGGTTGGGCATGGGCCGATGTGCTGCCTTACTTTCTGAAGGCCGAGCACAACGAGCGCATCCACAACGATTGGCATGGCCAAAACGGCCCCTTGAATGTGGCCGACCTCCAAGCCCCCAACGCGTTCTCACAACGCTTTGTCGAGGCCGGTGTGCAAGCGGGGCTGCCGCTCACCACCGATTTCAATGGTCCGACGCAAGCAGGTGTGGGTTTGTACCAAGTCACGCAGAAAGCGGGTGAACGTTTCAGCGCCGCCAAGGCCTACCTCACGCCCCATCGGGGCCGCCCCAATTTGCATGTCATGACCGGCGTCACCGTTGACCGCATTGGCTTGGTGGACGGCGCGGCAAGGCAGGTGCATGCCTGGCAGGGCCGCCAAGCGCAGACCTTGACCGCCCGGCGCGAGGTCATTTTGAGCGCGGGTGCTTTTCAATCGCCCGCCATCCTCATGCGTTCGGGCATTGGGCCCGCTGCGCACCTGAAAAGCCTGGGCATCGAGGTGCTGCACGATTTGCCTGGCGTTGGCGAAAACCTGCACGACCACCCGGATGCGGTGCTGGTGGCCGATGCGCCGGGTCACACCGATTTGATCGGCGTGTCACCCCAAGGCGCCTGGCACACCTTGCAAGCCCTGTGGGCCTGGCGGCAACACCGCAAAGGGCGCCTCACCACCAACTTTGCCGAGGGCGGTGCCTTTTACAAAAGCCACCCTGACGAGGCGCACCCCAACATCCAGCTGCACTTTGTGGTGGCCAAGCTGGTGAACCATGGCCGCCAATTGACGCTGGGCCATGGCTACTCGCTGCACGTGTGCTTGTTGCAACCGGACAGCCGTGGCCGTGTGCAATTGGCCGACCGCAACCCCGAAAGCTCACCCCTGATTGACCCGCAATTTCTGAGCGATCCGCGCGACTTGCAGCGCTTGCGCGACGGGGTCCGCCAAGCCCAGCGCATCCTAGGTCAACCCGCCTTGGCCGCCTACGGCAAAGAGTGGGCAGCGTCTGCCGATGCGCGCACCGACGAACAACTGGAACACTGGATTCGGCAAAACGCCGACACGGTGTACCACCCGGTAGGCACCTGCCGCATGGGCCTAGACCCCATGGCGGTGGTGGATGCACAACTGCGCGTGCACGGTGTGCCGGGCCTGCGCGTGGTGGACGCCTCGGTCATGCCGAGAATCGTGAGCGGCAACACCAATGCGCCGACCATCATGATTGCCGAAAAGGCGGCTGAACTGATGCGTCATCGCAGCTGAGTGTCCCAGCGCACACAGCTGGGTGGGCGAACAGACAGACGCCGCAGGGGGCGAGTCCAAGAATGGCGTGGTCCACCCGGTGCACCGACTGGACTTTTTCCATTCACCCATTTTCGAAAGACATTGCCATGACCTTCAACGAAGCCAAAACGCCTGCCACCCCCGTCAAGGCGGAGCAGCACCACGCCAAAGCCGCCGAGCATTTGGAGTACGCCGCGAA
>JBFZCK010000247.1:0-4874 GCA_041307965.1 Burkholderiales bacterium
ACCCCGCCGCTGCTGAGGATGAGGTCGTGGTGCTCAGCGGCCTCGCGCAAGGCCGCCACGGTGGCGTCTCGGCTGTCCGGCACATTGCCCAGGTCCGAGACCTCACACCCCAATCGCTGCAGCAAGCTGCTGAGCACAAAACGGTTGCTGTTGTAAATGTGGCCCGGGGCCATGTCGCGCGGGGCGGTGGTGCCGGGCATGACCAGCTCGTCGCCGGTGGTTAACAAGGCCACGCGGGGGCGCTGGGCGACGCACAACTGGGCCACACCCAAACTGGCGGCCAAGCCCACACCCGCGGGCGTGAGCCGGTCGCCCGCACGCAAGACCACGGTGCCCAGCGCCACGTCTTCTCCGGCGCGGCGCACGTGGGCACCGGACGTGGCGGGTTTGAGCCAACGCACCTGGCCGCCCAGGGCCTCAACGTCTTCTTGCATCACCACCGCATCGGCACCAGCCGGCATCGGCGCACCGGTGAAGATGCGCGCACAGGTACCGGGCAACAAAGGGCTGGCGGCGTGACCGGCCGCGATGCGCTGTGACACGGTGGCCGATTGGCCCACCACAACCTCCGCGGCGCGCACAGCGTAACCGTCCATGGCCGAGTTGTCGTTGGGAGGGACCTGCAATTCAGAGACCACGTCTTGCGCCAAGACACGGCCATCGGCTTGCAAGAGCGGCACCCACTCGCTGCGACCCAAGGGTGCGGCGGCGTCCAAGACCCGCTGCAAAGCCTCTTCCAGCGTCATCAGGGCTTGGCCACGGGTGTTCATGTGGTGGGGCAATGGGCGCGCACAAACGCCTTGACTTGATCGGTGTCGGCAGGCATCACCAAGACACGCTTGGGCAGGGCCTCGATGCCATCGAACTTGGCGGGCCGCTCGGGATCGCGCCCCAAGGCCTCGCGGATGGTCTCGGCAAACTTGATGGGCAAGGCCGTTTCCAACACCACCATGGTTTGGCCGGGCACGGCGTGCTCGCGCGCGACCTTCAGGCCGTCGGCGGTGTGGGTGTCGATGGTCACACCAAAACGCTCAAAGGTGTCGCGGATGGTGGCCAAGCGGTTGGCATGCGTGCTCTTGCCGCTGACAAAGCCATAGCGCGTGCGGGCTTGCGCAAACGCGGGGTCGGCCGACACATCGAAGCGGCCTTGACGAGCGAGTTGTGGGCCGAACAAATCGGCCACGCGTGCGCCGTCGCGGCCCAGCAGATCGAACACAAAGCGTTCGAAATTGCTGGCCTTGGAAATGTCCATGGAGGGGCTGGAGGTCTCAAAGGTGTCGGCGCTGCCGCGCACGCGGTAGACGCCGGTGCGGAAGAACTCGTCGAGCACGTCGTTTTCGTTGGTGGCCACGATCAGGCGATCAATGGGCAAACCCATCTGACGCGCCACGTGGCCGGCGCACACGTTGCCGAAGTTGCCCGAGGGCACGCTGAAACTCACGCGCTGCGAGTCATTTTGTGTTGCCTGAAAGTAACCCGCGAAGTAATACACCACCTGCGCGAGCAAGCGCGCCCAGTTGATGGAGTTGACCGTGCCGATCTTGTATTGCTGCTTGAAGGCGTGGTCGTTGCTGACGTTTTTGACGATGTCTTGGCAATCGTCGAACACACCTTCGATGGCGATGTTGTGGATGTTCTCGTCCATCAGGCTGAACATCTGCGCTTGCTGGAACGCGCTCATGCGCCCATGCGGGCTGAGCATGAAGACGCGCACGCCTCGCTTGCCGCGCATGGCGTATTCGGCCGCGCTGCCGGTGTCGCCGCTGGTGGCACCCAAGATGTTGAGCTCTTCGCCACGGCGCGCCAACTCGTATTCAAACAAGTTGCCCAGCAACTGCATGGCCATGTCTTTGAAGGCCAGGGTCGGGCCGTTGGACAGGGCCTCCAACCACACACCGTCTTCGAGCTTTTTCAAAGGCACGATGGCCTCGGTGCCGTAGACCTCGGCGGTGTAGGTCTTGGCGCACAAGGCGCGCAAATCGGCCGCAGGGATGTCGTCGATGTAGAGCGACAAGACCTCAAAGGCCAAGGCCGCATAACCTTGCTCGCCCCACACGGTGCGCCAGCGCGCAAGCATGGCGGCGTCGACTTGGGGGTAAGCCTCGGGCAGGTACAGGCCGCCATCGGGCGCCAAGCCCTCGAGCAGGATTTGGCAAAAGCGTTTGCGATCGGGATGGCCGCGGGTGCTCAGGTACAGCATGGTCAGTTCAACTCTTCTTTGCGGATGCGGGTGATGGGTGCGAGCACCGTGGGCAAAGCCTGCATCTGTGCCAAGGCCGCGTTCATCGTGCCTTCGCGCGTGTCGTGGGTGAGGATGATCACATCGGTTTGCGGCTCGCCACCTTCGGCGCACACCTCGTCGGCCTCGCGCTGCAAAACCGCGTCGATGCTGATGTTGGCGGCCGCCAAAATGCCCGTGACCTTGGCCAACACGCCGGCCTGATCGGCCACGCGCAAACGCAGGTAATAGCTGGTGACGATCTCGTCCATGGGCAAAATCGGCAAGGGGCTCATGGCGTCGGGCTGGAAAGCCAAATGCGGCACGCGGTTTTGTGGGTCGGCGGTGTGCAGGCGCGTGACGTCCACCAAGTCGGCGATCACGGCACTGGCCGTGGGCTCGCTGCCGGCGCCCTTGCCGTAGTAGAGCGTGCTGCCCACGGCATCGCCCTGCACCACCACGGCGTTCATCGCGCCTTCCACGTTGGCAATCAGTCGCTTGGACGGCACCAAGGTGGGGTGCACGCGCAATTCGATACCACTGTCGCGGCGCTTGGTGATGCCCAAGAGTTTGATGCGGTAGCCCAGCTGCTCGGCGTAACGGATATCGGCTGCGCCCAACTTCGTGATGCCTTCGATGTAGGCCTTGTCGAACTGCACGGGGATACCAAAAGCGATGGCGCTCATGATGGTGGCCTTGTGCGCTGCGTCCACGCCCTCGATGTCAAAGGTGGGGTCGGCCTCGGCGTAACCCAGACGCTGCGCTTCTTGGAGCACCACGTCGAAGTCCAAACCCTTGTCGCGCATCTCGGACAAGATGAAGTTGGTTGTGCCGTTGATGATGCCCGCGAGCCACTGGATGCGGTTGGCGGTGAGGCCCTCGCGCAAGGCCTTGATGATGGGGATGCCACCGGCCACGGCGGCTTCAAACGCCACCATCACGCCCTTGGCGCGGGCGGCTTCAAAAATCTCGGTGCCGTGCACAGCCAGCAACGCCTTGTTGGCGGTGACCACGTGTTTGCCCGCGGCAATGGCCTCGAGCACCAACTCGCGCGCCAAGTCGTAGCCGCCGATCAACTCCACCACGATGTCGATCTCGGGGTTGGCGATGATGGCGCGCGGGTCGGCCACCACTTGGGCCGCATCGCCCACCAAAGCACGGGCCTTGGCCACGTCTCGGCGGCTCACCATGGTCACCTCAATGCCACGGCCGGCGCGGCGGCGAATCTCTTCTTGGTTGCGGCGCAAGACCTCAAACACACCGCCACCCACGGTGCCCAAACCCATCACGCCCACTTGTATTGCTTTCATCGGTTCCATCTGCTCAAAAAATAAATCAGGCCTTGGCGGTGCCGTGTCGCACGCGCCAATTCGCCAAGAACTGCGCCAAACGTTCAATGGCTTCGCGCAAATCGGCTTCGTGCGGCAAAAACACAATGCGGAAATGCTGCTGGTCGGGGAAGTTAAAGCCCGAGCCCTGCACCAGCATGACGCGGGTGGCTTTGAGCACTTCCATGAAGAATTGGCGATCGTCCTCGATCGGGTACATCACCGGATCGAGCTTGGGAAACATGTAGAGCGCCGCCTTGGGTTTGACGCAACTCACACCCGGAATGGCGGTGATGAGCTCATAGGCCAAGTCGCGCTGGCGGCGCAAACGCCCGCCAGTCTTGGTCAAATCGTTGATGCTCTGGTAACCACCGAGCGCGGTTTGTATCGCGAACTGGCCTGGCACATTGGAGCCCAACTTCATGTTGGCCAACATGTTCACGCCTTCGATGTAGTCGCGCGCCACGCGTTTGTCACCGGAGACCACCATCCATCCAGCGCGGTAACCGCAAGCGCGATAAGACTTGGACAGCGAGTTGAAAGTAATCGTCAACACATCGGTGGACAGGCTGGCGATGGCCGTGTGCTGGGCGTCTTCGTACAACACCTTGTCGTAGACCTCATCGGCCAAGAGCACCAAACCGTGTTCGCGCGCCAAGTCGACCAAGGCCTGCAACAAGGCCACGTTGTACAAAGCGCCCGTGGGGTTGTTGGGGTTGATGACCACCAAGCCTTTGGTGCGCGGGGTGATCTTGGCGCGAATATCGTCCAAATTGGGCATCCAGCCGTTGGCTTCATCACACACGTAGTGCACAGGCCGCCCGCCGGCCAAGCTGACCGCGGCGGTCCACAGTGGGTAATCGGGCGAAGGCACCAAGACCTCGTCGTCGACGTCGAGCAAGGCCATGGTGGCCATGCTGATGAGTTCGCTCGCACCATTGCCCAAATAAATATCGTCCAAACCCACACCCGAAATTCCCTGCTTCTGGGTTTCGTGCATGACGGCTTTGCGTGCCGAAAAAATGCCTTTGCTGTCCGAGTAGCCCGACGAGTTGGGCAGGTTGCGGATCATGTCCAGCTGGATTTCTTCCGGGGCATCAAAACCAAAAGGCGCGAGGTTGCCGATGTTGAGCTTGATGATTTTTTGGCCCTCGTCTTCCATTTGCTTGGCCACTTCGACGATGGGGCCACGCACGTCGTACAAGACATTGGCCAATTTGGCGGATTTGCGAATGGTTTTCAAAAGAGGCCTCCCGGCGGGCGCGATGTCGGCGGTATATTAGGTGGCTCTGAGGGCCGAAAAGCCTTCAATTTAACCACAGAACCGC
>JBFZCK010000248.1:0-5057 GCA_041307965.1 Burkholderiales bacterium
GCATGAGCACCCAACTCAACCTCATCTACGCCCGCGCCCGCAACGGCGTGATCGGCCTGAACAACGCCATGCCTTGGCACTTGCCCGAAGACTTGGCGCATTTCAAACGCGTGACCTTGGGCTGTCCGGTCATCATGGGCCGCAAAACTTGGGATTCCTTGCCACCTCGATTTCGCCCCCTGCCCGGACGCGAGAACATCGTGGTCACGCGCGACACGGCGTGGGCCGCCGAGGGCGCGCAGGCCGCGCACAGCCTGGATGCGGCCGTGGCCCTGTGTGGTAACGCCCCACAGGTCTGGGTCATGGGTGGCGCACAAATTTACGAACTGGCCTTGCCTTTGGCGCGCCGGGTGGTCGTCACCGAAATCGATCAAGACTTCGAGGGCGACGCTTGGGCTCCCACGCTGGGCCCCGAATGGCGCGAGACCGAGCGCCAAGCGCACACCAGCGCCAGCGGCTTGCGCTTGGCTTTTGTGAACTTCGAACGACAGGAGACCTGAATGAGCGACGCCCCCATCCCCATGGACCTGGACCCGGCTGTGGTGCAGACCCTCTCGCAAGTCACCACCGCCACGCTGACCACCTTGCTGCTGAAAAAAGGCTTGCGCAACGTCTGGTTGCGCGGCACGCGACCGATTCGCCCCGGCCAATCGCGCTTGGTGGCACGCGCCTTCACCCTGCGATTTGTGCCCGCGCGTGAAGACCTCGCCACGCCCGCGTCTTGGAGTTCGCCCATCTCCACCCGCGCGGCCATTGAAGCGATGCCGGCCGGTTGTGTGGCCGTGGTCGATGCCATGGGCGTGCAAGACGCCGGGATTTTTGGTGACATTTTGTGCGCCCGCATGCAACACAAAGGCGTGGCCGGTCTGGTCAGCGACGGCGTGGTGCGCGACCTCGCGGGTGTCTTGGGCACGGGTCTGCCCGTCTGGTGCAGCGGTGCTGCTGCGCCCCCTTCCGTGGCCGGTTTGACCTTTGTGGACTGGCAGCGCCCCGTGGCCTGCGGCGGCGTGGCCGTCTTCCCCGGTGATGTGATCGTGGCCGACGACGACGGCGCGGTGCTCATCCCTCAAGCGCTGCTCGACGAGATGGTGCAAGCCGGTCCTGAGCAAGAGCGCTTGGAGGCCTGGATCATGGAGCAAGTCCACCAAGGTCACGCCCTGCCCGGCCTGTACCCACCCAACGAAGCCAACGCCGCGCGCTATGCGGCATCGCAGAAGCGCTGAGCATGCGGTTTGGCATCCTCGGCTGGGGCAAGATCGCCCGCACCCAACTCGCCCCGGCCATCGTCCAAGCCGGGCATGAGGTCGTGGCCATCGGCAGCCGTTCCCCAACGGCCGCCACCTTGGCTTGGAGCGAGGCACACGCCCCCGTGCGTTGGACCGGCTATGAAGGCGTGTTGAACGACCCCCGCGTGGAGGCGGTCTACATCGCCCTGCCCAACGACGCGCACGTGCCGTGGTCGCTCAAGGCTTTGGCCGCCGGCCACCACGTCTTGTGCGAAAAACCGATGGCGCTCAGCTTGGCCGACGTGGACCGCTTGAGCCAAGCAGCACAGACCGCACAGCGCCACCTGCACGAGGCCTACATGGTCCTGCACCACCCGCAGTGGGCCGCCCTCAAAACCTTGGACGTGGGCGCTTGGCGACACCTGCAAGTGGCGTTTTCTTATGACAACCGGGACCCTGCCAACATCCGCAACCAAGCGGCCTTGGGTGGCGGCGCGCTGTGGGACATCGGCTGTTACGCCGTGCTCTTGGGCCATTGGCTCATGGACCGCGCACCCGATGGCGTGCGCTGCCAACAAACCCTTCACCCCGACTGGGGCACCGACATCCACACCCAAGGCGAATTGCGCTGGGCCGATCACGCGGTCTTGCAGTTCAGCGTGTCGACCCAAAGCGCGCGCCACCAAAGCGCCTTGGCCGTGGGCGAGCGCGGTTGGGTGGCTTTGGACGCGCCGTTCAACCCACCGCCTCAAGCGCCTTGGCGCGCCAGCGAGGGCCTGTCCTTGCCGAGCATGCCCACACTCAACCAATACGCCGCCATGGTGCACGACTTCGTTGCCCGCGCCGAAGCGGGCGTGCCCACCGACCTGAGCCTCTCGCGCGACATCACCGAAACCCTGCTGCGGCTGCACGCCGCGGCCCACACGCCTTCATGACCATGCAACTCGCCACCTGGAACGTCAACTCCCTCAACGTGCGCCTGCCCCAAGTGATCGATTGGCTCGCCGCCAACCCGGTCGACGTGCTGGCGCTGCAAGAGCTCAAGCTCACCGACGACAAATTTCCCGCCCAAGCCTTGGCCGAGATCGGTTACCAAGCTCAGTGGTTTGGCCAAAAAACCTACAACGGCGTGGCCTTGCTCAGCAAAACCCCAGCCACCGAGGTCATCAAAAACATCCCCGGTTTTGAGGACGAACAATCGCGGGTGCTGTGTGGCACGGTCGATGGTGTGCGGGTGATCGGCGCCTACTTCCCCAACGGGCAAGAGCCCGGCAGCGACAAGTTCGCCTACAAGATGCGCTGGCTCACCGCCCTGCGCGAATGGGTGCGCACCGAGATGGCCACCCACCCGAAACTGGTGCTCATGGGCGACTACAACATCACCTTTGACGACCTCGATGTGTGGGACCCCGAAGGCCTGCGCGAGACCATCCACTGCACCACCGAAGAGCGGCTGCACTTGAACGCGCTCATCGATTTGGGTTTGACCGATGCGGTTCGGCTGTTCCCGCAGCCCGAGAAAAACTTCAGCTGGTGGGACTACCGCGACTTTGGTTTTCGCCGCAAGCGCGGCCTGCGCATCGACCACATTTTGATCACCGAGGCGCTCAAGGCCCAAGCCATCGCGTGTACTGTGGACGTGGCCCCACGCAAGAACGAGCGCCCCAGCGACCATGCGCCCGTGGTGTTGACGCTGGCCGATTGACTCAGTGCCCGAGCGGGCTGTCTTCGAGCTTGAGGTCTTGGATTTTGCGGGTGATGGTGTTGCGCCCAATGCCCAACTTCACCGCCGCTTCAATGCGGCGGCCACGTGTCGCGGCCAAAGCGGCTTGAATCAAAACCCCTTCAAAGCGCTGGCTCAGCACGTCCCACACGTCTTGGCGGTCTTCCCGCAACAAGGCCGCGGCTTCCGCCTGTAAACCCAACTCCCAAGGCAGCTCATTGCTCGACTGAGCGGCCCACTGGGGGGCGCTCGGTACATGGTTGGGCATGGCTGCAGCCACGCTGGCATCGAGCAGTGCGCTGTGGACGCTGGGCATGGTGGCCATGGCCTGCCCCAAGATTTCGGGGGGCAGGTCTTTGACGTCGATGACTTGGCTCGGCGCCATCACCGTGACCCAATGGCAGAGGTTTTCCAGCTGGCGAACGTTGCCCGGAAAGTCAAAGCGGGCGATCCACTCCAGTGCAGCTGGCGCGATGCGCTTGGGCTCGACGCCCAATTGTTGTGCGCTTTGCTGCAAAAAGTGGCGCGTGAGGGTGGGAATGTCTTCGCGGCGCTCCCGCAAAGCGGGCAAGCGCAGTCGAATGACGTTCAAACGGTGGAACAAGTCCTCGCGGAAGGCACCGTCTTTGACGCGTTGCTCCAAGTTTTGGTGGGTCGCGGCGATCACACGCACATTGGCCTTGACCGCGCTGTGACCGCCCACCCGGTAGAAATGACCGTCGGAGAGCACCCGCAGCAAACGTGTTTGCAAATCAAACGGCATGTCGCCGATCTCATCCAGGAACAGCGTGCCGCCCTCGGCCTGCTCAAAACGCCCGCGCCGCGCGGCTTGTGCGCCCGTGAAGGCACCACGCTCGTGGCCGAACAACTCGCTCTCGAGCAGGTCTTTGGGAATCGCCGCGGTGTTGATCGCCACAAAGGCGCCGCTGGCGCGGGGCGAGTGTTTGTGCAGGGCACGCGCCACCAACTCTTTGCCCGAGCCGGACTCGCCCGTGATGAGCACGGTGACTTGGCTTTGGCTCAAGCGGCCAATGGCGCGAAACACGTCTTGCATGGCCGGGGCTTGGCCGAGCATCTCTGGGGCCTCGCTGCTGCTCACATCGGCCACCTGCTCGCGCAAACTCTCTTCCATGGCACGTCGAATCAGCTCGACGGCCTTGGGCACGTCAAAAGGTTTGGGCAGGTACTCGAAGGCACCACCTTGGAAGGCCGACACCGCGCTGTCCAAATCGGAGTATGCGGTCATGATGATCACCGGCACTTTGGGCAACTGCGCCTTGACCTTGTCCAAGAGATTCAAGCCACTGATGCCGGGCATGCGGATGTCGCTGACCAAGACCTGTGGCAGCTCGTGTTCAGGGCACTGCTCCAAGGCCTTGAGCACCTCTTGGGGCTGCGTGAAGCTGCGCGTGGGCAGGTTCTCGCGCAAGAGGGCTTTTTCCAGCACGAAGCGAATCGATTGATCGTCGTCCACTATCCAGATCGGCTTCATGTGTGTCTTCCTGTTCAAGGCAAGGGGATGGAAATTTTGAAATCGGTGCGCCCCGGCTCGCTGCTGCACTCGATCAAACCGTGGTGCTGTTGCACAAAGGTTTGGGCCAAGGTCAGCCCCAAGCCTGAGCCGCCATCGCGACCGGAGACCAAGGGATAAAAAATGCGATCTTTGATCTCATCCGGTATCCCTGGGCCGTTGTCGATCACATGCAATTCCAGTGCCAGTTTGTAGCGTTGCTTGCCAAAGGTGACTTGACGACCGACGCGGGTGCGCAAGGTCAACTCGGCGGTTTGGTCGGCGACGCGTTCGGCCAAGGCTTGCGCAGCGTTGTGGGCGATGTTCAGCACCGCTTGGATGAGTTGTTCGCGGTCGCCACGGAACTCGGGAATGGAGGTGTCGTAGTCGCGCACCACCCGCAGGCCTTTGGGGAACTCGGCCAGAATCAGGCTTCGCACGCGCTCACAGACCTCGTGGATGTTGACGTCGCTCACCACATGGGCGTGGCGGTGGGGCTCGAGCAAGCGGTCGACCAAGGACTGCAAACGGTCGGCCTCGCGGATGATGACCTGTGTGTACTCGACCAGCTCTTTGCTGTGCAAGTCCATTTGCAAGA
>JBFZCK010000249.1:0-2644 GCA_041307965.1 Burkholderiales bacterium
GGCGAAGACTCGCTGGTGCGTGCCTTATGGGCGGGCCGCGCCTTTGTGTGGCACATCTACCCGCAAGACGACCAAGCCCACCACGCCAAACTGGAGGCGTTTTTGGACTGGCTCCAAGCCCCGGTCAGCCTGCGGCGGTTTCATCGGGTCTGGAACGGCTTAGACCCAGCCCCACTGCCCGCGCTGGACACCGACACCTTGGCCGAATGGACACGCTGCGCTCATGCCGCGCGAGCTCGCCTGCTGGGTCAACCCGATCTGCTGAGCCACTTGCTTGAACGGGCCGACGACAGCGCCACACTGGCCCGATAATCATTGCCCATGAACCCCTTTGACACCCTCTTCCCCTTCGGCTGGCAGCATTACCTGCTGGGCGGTTTGACCATCGGCACTGGTGTGGCGCTGCTCTACCTCTTCAACGGTTGGGTGGGCGGCATGAGCACCGTGTTTTCTAGCACGTGGTCGTTGGTGTCTCGTCGGGCCTTTTTCCAGCAAGCGCGTTTGGTCGATTCGCGCCACTGGCGTTTGGTTTACGCCGCTGGCGTGGTGTTGGGGGCCTTGGTTTGGCGTTTTGCACTCAACGATGGGCAAGCTCAGTCGACCAGCGTGCCGATTTGGCAGCTGCTGTTGGGCGGCTTTTTGGTGGGTTATGGGGCGCGGCTGGGCAACGGCTGCACCTCGGGCCACGGCATCTGCGGCCTGGGCGCTTTGCAGCTGCCTTCGCTGGGTGCGGTACTGACCTTCATGGCCACCGCCTTTTTGACCGCCAACCTCTTGGGGGCCCTGTCATGAAGCCCCACCAAATGAACGGCGCCAAGGCGCTGGTGACCCTGTTGGCTGGTGCCTTGTTTGGTTTTGGCCTGTCGCTGGCAACCATGGTTCAACCCGAAGTCGTCATCGGATTTTTGCGCTTCCAAGACTGGGGGCTGATGTTGGTCATGGGCGGCGCGGCCGGCGTGACCGTGGTGGCCTACAAGGGCTTCCCGCGCTGGTTTGAGAAACCCTTGCTGGGCGGCGAGTTTTTGACACAACCGGCGCTGTGGAACCGACAAACGTTGGTGGGTGCGGCCCTCTTTGGCGTGGGTTGGGGCATGAGCGGCGTTTGCCCAGGCCCGGCCTTGGCTTCGCTGGGCACTGGCAACACCGATGTTGGGTGGGCTTTGTTGGGGGTGGTGCTCGGCGCCTTCACCCACGGCAAGACCGCCAAAAGCTGAAAAACGCCGGCGGTTAGAATAGAGGACTGTGCCCACGGGCTCCCATTTTTTCATTTCAGTTTCCATCCCTATGAAAACCGCTCAAGAAATTCGCGCCGGCAACGTCATCATGCACGGCAAAGACCCCATGGTGGTGCTGCGCACCGAATACCAACGCGGCGGCCGTGGCTCCTCCACCGTGCGCCTGAAGCTCAAAAGCCTGATCGCCAACTTCGGCACCGAAGTGGTCTTCAAGGCCGACGACAAAATGGACCAAGTCATCTTGGACAAAAAAGAGTGCACCTACTCTTACTTTGCCGACCCCATGTACGTGTGCATGGACACCGAGTACAACCAGTACGAAGTCGAAGCGGAGAACATGGGTGACGCCCTGAACTACCTCGAAGACGGCATGACCGTTGAAGTGGTGTTCTACGACGGCAAAGCCATCTCCGTTGAATTGCCCACCACCGTGGTGCGCGAAATCACCTGGACCGAACCCGCTGTCAAAGGCGACACCTCCGGCAAAGTGCTCAAGCCCGCCAAAATCGCCACCGGCTTTGAAGTCGCTGTGCCTTTGTTCGTGGCCCAAGAAGACAAGATCGAAATCGACACCCGCACCGGCGAATACCGCAAGCGCGTGTAATCTCAAGGTTCTCGAAACCTGCACAAAAGGCTCCTATGGGAGCCTTTTGTTTTTGTCAGCCGCTAGGAGACATTTGTGGACGCCAACCGATACCTCAACGCCGATCGACTCGCCGATGCTTGGGCCGACCTCCAACACCACGCCAACAGCGGCGAACCCTTGGACGCAGATGCCTATCGACTGGCTTTTGCCGACCCCGAATTTTTGTTGCGCCGAGAAACGCGGGGCATCCGATTTCAATTGGAAATGCTCAAGCCCGATTTGGACCAACAGGCCTTGGGCATCCACAACACCATCGTGGTGTTCGGTAGCGCCCGCGTGCGCGACGAAGCCACGGCTCAAGTGGCTTTGTCTGAAGCCCAAGCGCGTGGAGACGCCCGCGCCATTCAAGCCGCACAAGCACTCGTGCGCAACGCCCACCACTACACCCAAGCGCGGGCCTTTGCGCGCTTGGTGGCCCAGTACAGCCAACAATGCCCCACCGCAGACCGTTTGTTCATTTGCACGGGGGGCGGCCCCGGCATCATGGAGGCCGCCAACCGCGGCGCTCACGACGAGGGCGCGCTCAACGTGGGCCTGAACATCGCCCTGCCACACGAACAATCGGCCAACCCCTATGTGTCACCCGAGTTGAACTTCAAGTTCCACTACTTTGCCTTGCGCAAGATGCACTTCATGATGCGCGCCAAGGCCTTGGTGGCCTTTCCCGGCGGCTTTGGCACCTTGGACGAACTCTTTGAAGTCATCACCTTGGTGCAATGCAAAAAAGCCAAACCAGTGCCCATCTTGCTGTTCGGCACCGCCC
>JBFZCK010000250.1:0-4196 GCA_041307965.1 Burkholderiales bacterium
GTGGCCGCCGACATCACCACCGAAGCGGGTCGCGCCGCCATTTGGACGGCCGCGGGCGGCCCGGGCCAAGCGTTTGACATCGTGGTCACCAACGCGGGTGGCCCGCCGCCAGGCGACTTCCGCACCTGGGACCGCGCCGCTTGGCTCGCGGCCATCGACGCCAACATGCTCACCCCGATCGAGCTGATCAAAGCCACGGTGGATGGCATGGCCGAGCGCGGCTTTGGCCGCGTGGTCAACATCACCAGCAGCGCCGTCAAAGCGCCGATCGACATCTTGGGTCTGTCCAACGGCGCGCGCAGTGGCCTGACCGGTTTTGTGGCGGGCTTGGCGCGCAGCCCCTTGGCCGCCAAGGGCGTGACCTTCAACAACCTGCTGCCGGGTAAGTTCGACACCGACCGCCTGAAAACCACGCACGCCAGCGCCGCGGCCAAGGCTGGTAAGGCCTTGGAGGACATCCGCGCCGCGCAACAAGCCCAAATCCCCGCCCAGCGCTTTGGCACACCCCAAGAGTTCGGCGCGATTTGCGCTTTTTTGTGCAGCGTGCAAGGCGGCTACCTCAACGGCCAAAACATCCTGCCCGACGGCGGTTTGTACCCCGGCACTTTTTAAAGCCTGTCCATGAAATACATCACTTGGTTCGGTTGGGTGGCGGTGGTCATTTTGTTGATCAGTGTGGCCATGAAACATTTCGGCGCATAAAAAAAGCCCGCTTCATGAAGCGGGCTTTTCCTGAGGGCGTGGCGCTCAGAGCGTGGCGATTTTGTCGGCCACGCGGTGCTGGTTGGCCACCACTTTCTCGCGCAGCGAGACGATCTGGCTGCGCAACTCCATGACGTCTTCCAAGTCCTTTTCCAGGGCGTGGCGACTCTCGGTTTCGGCGTCGTACAGGGCCATGATGTTGGCGCGGTTCGTGTCGGCTTTTTCGCGGATTTCGGTCACGCGGGAAATGCTCTCGACGATGCGCTGTTCGTTGGAGCTGCTGTCGGCGCTCTCCATCATCTTGTTGAGTTCACCGTCCACCCAAGCGGCGTTGGTGTTGGTCAAGTCGTCAATCACCTCAAAGAACTCGTTGTTGTGTTCGGTGATCAAGATGTTGATCTCAACGAGCAATTTGTTGACTTGGGTCAGGCGCTTGTTGATGCCGATCAGGTGAGCGTTCATCACCGAACGGCCTTCAATGCCTTCGGCCAACACCGCGTTGGTGATGGCGTTTTTGAAGTTGACTTGGTCTTGGTTGGCGGGCTCGAGCAACTCGACGATTTGCAGGCGGTTGCGGATCACGTCGTCGTAGGTGCTCGAGAGCAAGGTGCCGTTGCCGATCGCTTCTGCGGTGAACGACTCCAAGGCCAAGGTGCGGTTTTCTTCAATGGCCGAGCGGCCCACCAGCACTTGGGCGGTGTCGAAGCGCACAAAAGATTCGGCGTCAAAAATGCGGCGTTTGTTTTTTTGGATTCGACTCGATGTGGTTTGATTCATGATCAATGACTCCTAATGGGGTGTTCGATTTACAAGGCCGCGGATGGGGCCATGGCTTGTTCGGTCGGCATGCGGTGGCGCGTGGACATCAGCAATTTGCTGACAAACACGATGCCGCGCTGAGGTTTGAACAGCTCAGCGGCTTCGTAGATCAGGCCTTGGATGTAGTCGGCTTGGTCGGCCGAGACCACGGCGTGCAAGAACTCGGTCTTGGGGATTTCGGGCAGGCCAGAGGACTCCGAGCTGCGCCCGAGTGGGGCACCGCGCACCGAGTCAAAAAACAACTCGGTCACGCCGTGTTTGAGCAGCAGCTCGGCGATCTTGTCCGCGCCACCTTCGTAGAGGATGACGTTGATCTCTCGGGTGTAGTCCAGGACCACACCTTCTGGGATTTTTTTGAAGCCTTGCAGCAAGTTCATGCCACACCTCCAATGCCCGATGGACCGCGGTCTTCGAGCAAGTGGGCGGGCACGTAGGTGGCGGCTTGCACCAAGTTGGTGGCATACAAATAGCCCATGCCGGGGGTGTCAAGGCGACCGGCCAAGTAGATGCGTTCGAAAATGCGCGTCAGCTGGTCCTTGGCGACCAAGACGTTGATGACTTCGCGTTCGACTTCAACGGCCACGCCCAAGAAGCCGAGCTTCTCGCGCACGCCCGTGCCGACCGCTTGGTGCACGGTGGCACCTTGAACGCCGGCTTCGAGCAGGGCTTGGTTGATGGTGTCTGCCATGCCTTTTTGAATCACACACGTGATCAGCGCGACTTCGGTTAGGTTGACTAATTTGCGTTTGGCCATGATCTGGTCCTTTTAAATGAATGGTGTGTAAAGAGGGGCGTTGGAATCAGCGGCTGCCGGCGTGGGCCATGGCCACGGCACGGGTTTCGGCGTCGGCTTCGGCCTGAGCGCGTTCGTTTTCGCGCTTGAGCTTCCACTGGACAAACACGCCCAAAGCCAAGACCGAGACGATCGGGCAGATGGAGGCCGCGGCCAAGATGCCGAAGCCTTCGACGGCACCGACGGCTTTACCAAAGCCCAAGCCCATGGCCAAGACCAATGGCACGGTCACAGGACCGGTGGTCACGCCCGCGCTGTCCCAACCCACGTTGACGAATTCTTCGGTGGACAGGTAGGTCAAGACCAGACCGATGGCGTAACCAGGGATCAGGATGTAGAGCACGCTGAAGTCAAAAATCAACTTCACGATGCCCAACATGATGCCCACGGCCACACCAAACGAGACCGAGTACATCAGCATCGATTTTTTGAAGGAACCGTTGGTCAAGTCTTGCACGGTCACGCCCAAGGCGTTGAGCGCGGGTTCGGCCAAGGTGGCACCAAAGCCCAAGATCCAAGCGAACAAGGCCGCGATGAAAATGCCCACGCCTGCGGCGTACAAAGGCGAGTTCGGCATGGCTTCAATCGAGGTGAACAAGCCAGGGACCAAGCCGCCAGCACCATCACCCAGCTTGGACAAGCCGTAGGTCAAGCCCACGCTGAACAAGCACATACCGACCACGGACAAGAAGATGCCGTAGTAGATGATGAAAGCGTTGGGCAGCTTGGCGCGCAAGACCACGAACAACACGATCATCAAGAAGATCACCAGCGGCACGATGGCGCGAATACCGCCCACCACTTCCATGCCAGGCGAAATGGTCCACCAGTCCACAGGACCTGTGGCGGCAGCGTTGGCGGCCATGGCGGCTTGTTTGGCGGCGGCTTCGGCCAAGATGGTGTCCACAGGCACCGTCACTTGCCAGTAAATGGCCAGACCCAAGACGGCCATGATGGGGAACAAAGAAGCCAAGGTCACGATACCGAAACCTTGCAACTTGCTCTCACCGGCACCACCGGCGGTGGCCACACCAATGCCCAGCGCCAACACCAAGGGCACGGTCACCGGGCCCGTGGTCACGGCACCGCAGTCCCATGCCAAACCGATGACGGTGCGCAAATCGGGGTTAAAAAACGCGTAAGCGGTCAACAGCACACAGGGCAGCAAGCTGAGGTAGATCAGCGGCTTGAGGCTCCAGTTGTAGATGAAACGCATGGTGCCGATCACCGCGGCAATGCCCACACCCACACCCACCACCAGCACAGTCATGTCCACGCGGTCGTTGAGCAAGGTGTAGAGGTAGGGCGCGTTTTTGGGGTCTACGATTTGGCCCGCGACCTGCAGCGCACCAATGGCAGGTTCGGCAAAGGTCACCCCAATGCCCAGCAAGAATGCGATGAACAGCACGCCGGCCAGCGGCAATTTGGTGGGCAGTTGGCTGCCGATGATTTCGCCAAACGGCATCAGGCCCAGCTTGAGACCTTCCAAGAAAATCATCAGGCCGACCATCACCGCCAACAGACCCAGACCCAAGGTCGCGGAGTCTTGCAGACTTTGGTTCAAGACCAAGAGCTGGAACAGGCCCAAGTAAAGGGCCAAAGGCACCACGGCCTTGGCTTGTTCCAAAAATCGAACCGACAAATACGGCTGCAAGAGCCTGTACATGTCGTAACCACCGAGTTTGAGTTTCTCGGGTTTTTGTGGCACTTCGTTGCCATGGTGGTCAAAGAGTGGATTGGTCATCAGTTTGGCGTAACTGACCTGATCAGAGTCCACCGTGATGGCCTGGACGTAGTCCCCGTATCGTATTGAGCGCGGCATGAATTCCCCCAGTTGGGTCAAGAGTTGAGACGCCGCAGTCTATAAGTTGAAAATTAACAA
>JBFZCK010000251.1:0-4931 GCA_041307965.1 Burkholderiales bacterium
AAGGAAGCAAGAAGATGGGTGTGATTCGAAAAGCGGTATTTCCAGTGGGTGGTTTGGGCACGCGTTTTTTGCCCGCCACCAAAGCCATTCCCAAAGAAATGTTGCCGGTGGTGGACAAGCCGCTGATGCAGTACGCCGTGGAAGAGGCCTACGCCGCAGGCATTCGCGAAATGATTTTTGTCACCGGCCGCAACAAACGCGCCATTGAAGACCATTTCGACACGGCCTACGAGTTGGAAGCCGAGTTGGAAGCCGCGGGCAAACAGGCTTTGCTCGATGTCGTCAACGCCATCAAGCCCGACGATATGGATTGTTTCTATGTGCGCCAACCCCGCGCTTTGGGTTTGGGGCACGCGGTTTTGTGCGCCGAAAAATTGGTCGGTGATGAGCCCTTCGCGGTGCTCTTGGCCGACGATTTGATGGTGGGCTTGGAAGCGCAAGGCGGGCCCTCGGTGTTGACCCAGATGGTGCAAGCCTACGAGGCTTCACCGGGCACGGTGTTGGCCGTGCAAGACGTGCCACGCGCCGATACGCGCCGCTACGGTGTGGTGGATGTGCGTGGGGCGAACCAAGCCGTCGCCGAGGTGTTTGCCATGGTGGAAAAACCCCACCCCGATCAAGCCCCCTCGACCTTGGCCGTGGCCGGTCGTTATATCTTGAGCCCGTCGGTGTTCGAGCGCATTCGCCACCAGCCCCGGGGAGCGGGTGGTGAAATTCAATTGACCGATGGCATCGCTGCTTTGATTGGTCGTGAAAAGGTGTATGCCATGCGCTACCAAGGTCGTCGTTACGACTGCGGCAGCAAAGAGGGGTTTTTACAAGCCACCATCGACATGGCTTTGGCCAACGCCGAGTTGGGCCCTTCGGTTCGCCAGCACATCCAAGCCTTGGGCTTGTGAGCGGCCGCCTCAACGGCCCAGCATGAACACCGCGGGGCGGTCGTTGCCGATGCGCTGCGACCAAGCGGGGTTGGCTTTCCATTCCCGCACGCTGGCACTCAGGGTGTCTGAGGTGGGCAAGCCCATGTCGCACGCCACCGCCAATCGCGTCTCGCCTTTGAGCGTTTGAATCAATGCCCCGAGCAGGGCGGCGTTGCGGTAGGGCGTTTCAATCATCAACTGTGTTTGCCCAGACTTGAGGGCCAAGGCCTCGAGTGCTTGGATGCGTTGGCTGCGCGAGCCGGCGTCTTGCGGCACGTAGCCCACAAACGCGAAATCTTGGCCGTTGAGGCCACTGGCGGCCAAGGCCAGCATCAGCGACACCGAACCTTGCAAGGGAACCACCCGAATGCCCAAACGGTGCGCGGCACGCACGATCGAACCGCCAGGGTCGGCCACCGCAGGCATACCGGCTTCGCTCACCAAACCCATGTCGTGTCCGGCACAGGCTGGTGCCAGCAAGGCCCGCAGTTGAGCTGCATCGTCGCCTTCGGGGCTGTGATCGCCTTTTTTGTGCACGTGCCGAGGCAGCTCTTGGATGTTCAAGGCTTGCAGCGTGTCGGCCAGGCCGTGGCTGGTTTGCACGCGTTTCAAAAACGCCCGTGTGGACTTGGCGTTTTCCGTGATCCAGTGACGCAGACCGGAGGTCACCTGCAAGGTGCTTTCGGGCAGGTGTTGCGCGATCGGGCTGTCGGTGTTGACGCCGAAGTCCAAGGGAGTCGGCACCAAATACAAGGTGCCCAGGTGGGCGGCGGCGCTCACAACAAATCGCAGCCGGCGGCGCGCAGCAATTCGCAGGTGCGAATCAAGGGCAGGCCCACCAAGGCGGTGGGGTCGTCGTTGTCGATGCGATCGAGCAAGGCAATGCCCAAGCCTTCGCTTTTGGCGCTGCCGGCACAGTCGTAAGGCGTCTCGGCTCGCAGGTAATGCTCAATGGCCTCGTCGCTCAGGTCACGAAACGCCACCCGCACTGGCGCCAGTGCCACTTGTGAGAACCCCGTGGCTTGGCACACCACGGCCACCGCGGTTTGGAACACCACGGTTTGTCCGCGCATGCGTTGCAATTGCACGACCGCACGGGCGTGGTCACCCGGCTTGCCCAAAGGCTCGCCGTGCAGGTCGGCCACTTGGTCACTGCCAATCACCACCGCAGAGGGGTGGCGCGCCGCCACGGCCTGGGCCTTGGCCAAAGCCAGACGCAGGGCCAAGTCGGCGGGTTTTTCTTGGGGCCGCGGTGTTTCGTCGACCTCGGGACGCTCGACGGTGAAGGGAAGACGCAAGCGGCTGAGCAGTTCGCGGCGGTAGACGGAGGTGGAGCCCAAGATCAAAGGGCGATGGGCAAGGGGCGCATTCATGGGCCGTATTGTGTCTGCAAACCAGCCGCTGATTTACACTGCCAGCATGCAAGCGCTGACCCCCACCGATCCCACCAGCGTGTGGAACCCCAAAAGCCTCGACGTGCGCGCCTTCACCCAAGCCGGTGCGGTGATCATCCAAGACACACCCTTGGCGGAATTTGACCGTTTGCTTGAGGAGGCCTTGGATGGGGATTGGGGCCATGTGCGCTGGCGCATCCAAGGTGAGGTTCGCCCCGCCTTGGGTGATGGCAAGCCCACCCATTGGCTTCACGTGACCGCTCAAGGTGCCTTGGGTTTGACCTGTCAGCGCTGCCTGACGTGCGTGGTCACCGACTTGTTGGTCGACCGTTGGTTCCGTTTTGTGGCCACCGAAACCCAAGCCGCCGAGGAAGACGAGGGTTGCGAGGAAGATGTCTTGGCGTGGGAGCCGCGCCCCGATGTCTTGTTGCTGATTGAAGACGAATTGTTGATGGCCCTGCCCTTGGTTCCCATGCACGAAAGTTGTCCAAGCCCGATCTCTGTGGCCCAGCAGGATGACCCAGATGTGCCGGATGAGCGCCCACACCCATTCGCGGCCCTGGCCCAGCTCAAACCCAGGCGCTGAGACCAAAAGTCAAACATGGGCCCAAAGTCGATCCGTTCGGGCTATAATCTCAGGCTTTGCGCCAGTGACGATTTCACGGGTCCGGCGCGCAGGATGTTTTTTCGTCGTTGGGTCTTTGGCCCAATGTGCCGTTTTTTTACCCGAATCCAGGAGCCGACCATGGCCGTTCAGCAAAACAAAAAGTCCCCTTCCAAGCGCGGCATGCACCGTTCGCACAACGCCTTGACCACCCCAGGTACCGCCGTGGAACCCACCACCGGTGAAGTTCACCTGCGTCACCACATCAGCCCCAACGGCTTTTACCGTGGCCGTCAGGTTTTGAAGAACAAATCCGAAGCCTGATGGTGCAAACAGGCTGTCAGTGGCTGCGCCAACGCGCGGTTGCTTGCGGGCCTGCGCCATGGCAAATGCCCGCTGATCGCGGGCATTTTCATTTTCAGCTCGCGACTTTGGGGCCTCTTCAAGAGGTGTTGAGATGATCACCATTGCAGTTGATTGCATGGGCGGTGATGTGGGGCCAGCGGCCACACTGCCGGCCTGCCAAGCCTTCTTGGACAGCCACCCCGACGCCCGTTTGCTGTTGGTGGGCTTGCCCCGCGTGGCCCAAGATTTCCCCGCTTTGGCCAGCCATGAGCGCTGCACTTGGGTGGGTGCCTCTGAAGTGGTCGCCATGGACGACCCGGTGGAGACGGCGCTGCGCAAGAAAAAAGACTCCTCCATGCGCGTGGCCATCACCCAAGTCAAAGACGGCTTGGCCGATGTGGCGGTCTCGGCTGGCAACACGGGTGCCTTGATGGCGATTGCCCGTTACGTGCTCAAAACCTTGGACGGTATCGACCGCCCCGCCATCGCGTCGCAATTGCCCAACGCCAAAGGCGGCGGCACCACCGTGCTCGACTTGGGGGCCAATGTGGACTGCACGGCCGAGCACCTGTTGCAATTTGCCGTCATGGGCTCGGCCCTGGTCGTGGCGATCACCGGTCAGGCATCGCCCACGGTGGGTTTGCTCAATATTGGCGAAGAAGTCATCAAAGGCAATGAAACCATCAAAAAAGCCGGTATTTTGTTGCGAAATGCGGCGAAATCGGGTGATTTGAATTTTTACGGCAACGTCGAAGGCAACGATATTTTTGCCGGTACGGTCGACATCGTGGTGTGTGATGGTTTTGTGGGCAACGTGGCCCTGAAGACCAGTGAAGGCCTGGCCGGCATGATCGGCGGCTTCATGAAACAAGAGTTTTCTCGCAACATCTTCACCAAATTGGGTGCTTTGGTGGCTTATCCGGTGCTATCTTCGTTTAAAAAGCGCGTGGATCACCGTCGCTACAACGGTGCGGCTTTGTTGGGTTTGCGTGGTTTGGTGTTCAAGAGCCACGGTTCGGCCGACGCGTTTGCGTTCGAGACCGCCTTGGGTCGGGCTTATGATGCTGCACACAACCAGCTGCTGAGCAATGTGCGCGAGCGCATCGCCCATGCCGAGCCCTTGATCGCGGCGGCCATGGCCGAAGCCTCAGCGCCTGCCGCCGCTTGAACCTGACCCTAGCGAATTGCCCATGACCATTCACGCCCGCATCACCGGCACGGGGAGCTGTCTGCCCACCCGTCGCTTGAGCAACCAAGACTTGGTTGATCAGTTGGCCGCCCAAGGCATTGAGACCAGCGACGACTGGATCGTCGAGCGCACCGGCATCCGTGCCCGTCACTTCGCCGCCGATGGCGAGTTCTCCAGCGACTTGGCGGCCCAAGCCTGCCGCCGAGCCATGCAAGCTGCGGGTGCTGCACCCGCCGACATCGACCTGATCATCGTGGCCACGTCCACCCCCGACATGGTCTTCCCGTCCACCGCTGCCTTGTTGCAACACAAGCTGGGCATCAGCGGATGCCCGGTGTTTGACGTACAAGCGGTGTGCAGTGGTTTTGTGTACGCCCTGACCGTGGCCAACGCCATGATCCAAAACGGCAGTGCGCGCAAAGCCTTGGTGGTCGGTGCCGAGGTGTTTTCCCGGATCTTGGATTTCAAGGACCGCACGA
>JBFZCK010000252.1:0-3095 GCA_041307965.1 Burkholderiales bacterium
AAACCGCGTGATCGGTGCCGACGCCAACCCGTATGTGGCCATGGCCATGACGCTGGCCTGCGGCTACTTGGGCATGAAGAACAAGATCGAACCCAAGGCCGAGATGAAGGGCGACGCTTACTTGGCGCCCTACTCCCTGCCACGCAGCTTGGGCGAGGCCTTGGACTGGTTGCGCAACGAGCCCGATTTGCACGAGGTCTTGGGCAAAGAGTTCATCACCATCTACACCGAAGTCAAAGAACTGGAGTTCGATGAATTCATGAAGGTGATTTCGCCGTGGGAGCGCGAACACCTGTTGTTGCACGTTTGATGCGTTGGAAGTTTTTGCAATGAACACCTCTACCCTGATTGCCCCACCCGCCGTGGTTCGCCGCGCCGAAGCGCACGACACGCACGCCATTCAAGCGTTGGACAGCGCGCACTTCATCCACCCGTTCACCGACCACGGTGATTTGGCCACCCGCGGCTCACGCGTGATCACACGCGCCGACGGTATCCACATCTGGGACTCCGAAGGTCACCAAATTCTGGACGCCATGAGCGGCCTGTGGTGCGTCAACGCCGGTTACGGCCGCAAAGAGTTGGCGGATGCGGCGTACCAGCAAATGATGACGCTGCCCTTCTACAACAGCTTCTTCCAAACCACCAACGTGCCGGCCGTGCAGCTCGCGGCCAAGCTCGCGAGCTTGGCGCCCACGGTGGGAGACCGCAGCTTCAAGCACGTGTTCTTCAGCAGCAGCGGCTCGGAGAGCAACGACACCAACGTGCGCATGGTGCGCCGCTACTGGGACTTGCTCGGCCAGCCCGAGCGCAAGGTCATCATCAGCCGCCACAACGCGTACCACGGCTCCACCATGGCCGGCGCCTCGCTGGGTGGCATGAGCGGCATGCACGCGCAAGGCGACTTGCCGATCCCCAACATCACCCATATCGAGCAGCCGCACGCTTGGGACAACGCCTTGCCCGGTGAGAGCCGCGCCGATTTCGGCATCCGTGCCGCCGGCTGGCTCGAAGAGAAGATTTTGGCCATCGGCCCAGAGAAGGTCGCGGCTTTCATTGGCGAGCCAGTGCAGGGCGCGGGCGGCGTGATCATCCCGCCCGAGACCTACTGGCCCGAGATCCAGCGCATCGTCGACAAGTACGGCATCTTGCTGATCTCCGACGAAGTCATTTGTGCCTTCGGCCGTTTGGGCCACTGGTTTGCCTACGAGAAGTTCGGCTACAAGCCCGACTTGGTGACCTTCGCCAAGGGCGTGACCAGCGGCTACATCCCCTTGGGTGGCGTCATGGTGGGCAACCGCGTGGCCGATGTCCTGATTGAAAAAGGCGGCGAGTTCAACCACGGCTACACCTACAGCGGCCACCCCGTGGCCTGTGCGGTGGCGCTGGCCAACATCGAACTGATGGAGCGCGAAAACCTGCCCGGCCGCGTGAAAGACGACATTGGCCCCTACTTGGCCAAAGCCTATGCCACCCTGGCGGACCACCCGCTGGTGGGCGTGGCCGAAACCTGCGGTTTTGTGGCCGGCCTGGTGTTGGTGAAAAGCAAAACCCGTGGAGCCGATGGCCGCATGCAAACGTTCCCCGAAGAACTGGCGGTGGGCATGAAGTGCCGGGCGCACTGTTTCAAAAACGGGCTCATCATGCGCGCCGTGGGGGACCGCATGATCATTGCCCCGCCGCTGACCATGACGCACGCGCAGATTGACGAGATGATGGCGCTGATCCGCAAGGTGCTGGACTTGACATTGGCCGATTTGAAGGCGACCGGGCACATGCAGTGATTTGCCCCCACGGGCGCCCGCCACAAGGGTCTGCACGGGGGCAAAGGTCAAAAGTGCGTGACTACAATGTCCCGGTCCGATTCTTGCTGAGGCTTCGCTGTGGATGTCGGGGCGGGGCTTTCGACCGTTTTCAACCCGTTTTTTGAACAACTTCTGGAGAGATGTGCACCATGAACAAGCATGTTTTGGCTTTGGCTGCGGCCGCCGTTGTGTTGGCTTCCTGTGGCAAAAAAGAGGAGCCCGCTCCTGCGCCAGCCCCGGCACCCGCGCCTGTGGCCGCCGCGCCTGCTGCGCCGCCACCTGAAGAAAAGGTGCTGAACATCTACAACTGGCCCGACTACGTGCCAGAAGGCATGATTGCCGCGTTCGAAAAAGAAACCGGCATCAAGGTCAACTACGACACGTTTGAGACCAACGAAGCCCTGAACGCCAAGCTGGTGGCAGGCAACACCGGCTACGACATCGTGGTGCCCGGCACCGCCTTCAGCCCTGCTCAGACCGAAGCCGGTCTGTTCCAGCCGCTGGACAAGGCCAAGATGCCGAACTACAAAAACCTGGACCCCGCCATCATGGGTGCGCTGCTCAAGGCCGACCCAGACAACAAGCACCTGGTGCCTTGGGCCTGGGGCTTCACCACTGTGGGCATCAACAAGCAGAAGGTCGAGAAGGCGCTGGGCGGCATGCCCATGCCCGAGAACGCCTGGGACCTGGTCTTCAAGCCCGAGTATTCGAGCAAGCTCAAGTCGTGCGGCATCGCCTACCTCGATTCGCCCAGCGAGATCCTGCCGGTGGCGCTGAACTACGTGGGCAAGCCCGCCTACAGCGAGAACCCCGAAGATTTCAAGCTCGCGGGTGAAATGCTGATGAAGGTGCGCAAGGACGTGCGCCTGTTCTCCAGCACCATGATCGGCGACATCGCCGGCGGCAAGGCCTGCGCTTTCATCGGCTGGTCGGGTGACATCAACATCGCGGCCGACCGCGTGAAGGAAACCGGCGGCAAGGACGACATCGTCCCGCTGCTGCCCACGGGCGGCGGTCTGGTGTTCATCGACACCATGGCCATTCCCAAGGACGCCAAGCACGTGAACAACGCGCACGCCTTCATCGACTTCTACCTGCGTGCGGCCAACGCCGCCGCCATGGCCAACGAGATGAACTACCCCACGGGCAACAAGGCTGCGCTGGCCGACATCAAGGACGAGGTCAAGAACAACAAGACCATCTTCCTGAGCGAAGAAGACACCGCGCGCCTGATCCCCACCGGTGGCTATTCCAACGAGATCGCCAGCACACTGAACGACACCTACAACG
>JBFZCK010000253.1:0-3259 GCA_041307965.1 Burkholderiales bacterium
ATGAGCCCACCACCGCCTTGGACGTGAGCCTGCGCCAGCAGATGCTCGAGCTCTTGGCCGATGTGCAGCGACAGCACGGCATGGCCCTGGTGCTCATCACCCACGACCTGCCTTTGGTGCGGCGCTTCGCCGACCACGTCTTGGTCATGGAGCGCGGCCACGTGGTGGAGCAGGGGCGGGTGGCCGATGTGTTCGGCGCGCCGCAGCACCCCTACACCCAGCAACTGTTGGCCAGTCGGCCCGAGCGCGAACCGGGCTTGGATGCGCCCCGTCCCGCTGCGCCCGCGGTCTTGCAGGCCCAGGGCTTGGGCGTGAGTTACCCCGTGGCGCGCGCGGGTTGGCGCGGTTGGTTCTCGCGCGGCTCGGTGGCCGCGGTGCGCGAGGTGACGGTGGATCTGGCACCGGGGCGCACCTTGGGCGTGATGGGCGAATCGGGTTCGGGCAAAACCACCTTGGCCTTGGCGGTCTTGGGTCTGTTGCCTCACCAAGGCCGTTTGCAGATCGACGGCACCGACTGGCAGCAAGCCCAGCGCAGCGGCGCTGAGCGCGCTTTGCGACAGCGCGTCCAAGTGGTGTTTCAAGACCCGTTTTCTTCGCTGTCGCCGCGCATGACGGTCGAGCAGATCGTGGGTGAGGGTTTGCGCGTGCACCGACCCGAGCTGAGCGCTGAGCAACGCCGCGAAGTGGTGTTGCAAGCCCTGTGCGACGTCGGCTTGGCCGACAGCGCCACGGCAGCCGAACCCTTGCTGCCGCGTTACCCACACGCCTTCTCGGGCGGACAGCGCCAGCGCTTGGCGATCGCGCGCGCCCTGGTCGTACGTCCGCAGCTCTTGGTGCTCGACGAGCCCACCAGTGCCCTGGATGTGACCGTTCAAAAACAGGTGTTGAGTTTGTTGCAGCGACTGCAAATTCAGCGCGGCATGGCTTATGTGCTCATCACCCACGACGTCGCGGTGATCCGCGCCATGGCCCACGAGGTGTTGGTGATGAAAGACGCGCAGGTGGTTGAGCAAGGCCCGGTTGATCGTGTGTTGAAATCACCTACCCACCCCTACACCCGCAAGCTGGTTGAAAGCGCGGGCGACTAAGCTCTTTGAACTTGGAATTGTTGCCATGAACGCCACCCCCGATTCTCAAGAGGACACCCTCACCATCGATCTCTTGGCCCCCTTGCGCTGGCTGGTGCAGGGTTGGGCGGACTTGCGCCGCAACCCGGTGCCAGGCTTGGTGCACGGCTTTGCCCTGACGGCCGCCGGTGGCCTGATGGTGCTGTTGGCCTGGGACCGTTTTTGGTTGTTGGCCGGTGCGTTTTCGGGTTTTTTGATCGTCGCGCCGATCTTGGCCACGGGCCTGTACCACGTCAGCCGCGCTTGCAGCTCGGGACGCTGCGCCGGTATGCGCGAGGTCATTGGTTTGTGGCGCTCGGGTGATGGGCGATTGGTGCGTTTTGGTTTGTTGTTGGGCTTGGCCGGCACCGGTTGGGTGCTGACCTCCGCGGCCCTCATCACCTGGCTCTCGCCCGAGCCGATTCACCAGCCCTTGGACTTTTTGCGCCACGTGGTCTTGGCGCGCGACGTGGGTTTGTTTGAGCTGTGGTTGGTGGTGGGCGCGATTCTGGCCGCACCCATGTTCGCCTCGACCGTGGTGGCTTTGCCGATGTTGGTGGATCAGCGCGTGGACGTCTTGACGGCGGTGCGTGCGAGTTGGATGGCCGTGGCCAACCACCCCGTGCCGCTGGGGTTTTGGGCCATGTTGGTGGGACTGCTGACCGGCTTGGCCATGCTCATGGGGCTGGTCGGTTTGGTGGTGGTGGTGCCTTGGCTGGCCCACGCCAGTTGGCACGCCTATTGTGAATTGCAGGGTTTGCCCAGCAGCGGAACGGCTCAGTTGAAAGTCGATTGACGATGGAAAATACCCTGTTTGGTTACACCGAGTTGGAAATCGCCCAGTTTGGGTTGACGTTTGGCGTGGGTGCGTTCATTTTGTACATGTTGTTCATCGTCTTGAATTTGGCGGTGGCCTCCAAGGCGGGTAAGTTTGGTACTTTTGTGTTGTTTTTGGTGCTCTCTTTTGGTATGTTGGGTTTCTTGGCCAAAAACGTCATTCAATGGGTACTTGAAAACTGACGGAGGTTTGCGGTTACAATGCTGACTTCACGACCAAATGGGCGGGTTATTACCGGCCCATTTTTTTTGGCCGAACGTTTTTGCACCGATGGGTGCTGTGGTGAGCAAAGGGCTTTTTTCATCCGATGAGCTGGCAAACAAGCGTAGAACAAACCGTCACAGGACTGGGTTTTGACCTGGTGGAAATTGAACGTTCCGCCGGGGGCTTGTTGCGCATCACCATCGATTGGCCGTTTGAATTCCCGCCAGAAGGCCAAGCGGCTGAAGAGCACTTTGTCACGGTCGAAGATTGCGAACGTGTGACCCGACAACTCCAGTATTTGCTGGAAGTTGAAGCGGTTGAATACCGCCGCTTGGAGGTGGGTTCGCCCGGTATCGATCGGCCTTTGCGCCACGAACTCGATTACCAGCGTTTTGCCGGTCATGTGATCGACATCACCTTAAAAGAGGCGATTGGTGTCACGGGGACCGAGATCGCGGCGAACCGCAAAAAATTCCGTGGCACGCTCGAGCGCGCCGAAGATGGCCGCTGGCAGATCGTGTGGAGCGATGCGCCACCGGTCAAGCCCGGTCAGCGCGTGAGCAAGAAGCGCCCGCCCGTGCCGATGCAGGCCTTGGCCTTCACGCTCGACGAGGTCGCTCAGGCGCGTTTGGCGCCCTTGGTGAATTTTCGGGGGCGGCAAGCCGCTCCTGCGGCAGCACCCGACGCCCCAGAGGCGACTGGGCTGTGATGGTTTTGTTGATTGATTTGATTGCACAAGTGAATTGGAAAGGTGGCTACTGATATGAACCGCGAAATGTTGATGCTGATCGATGCCATTTCCCGCGAGAAAAACGTCGAGCGCGACGTCGTTCTGGGCGCTGTTGAATTGGCCCTGGCTTCTGCCACCAAAAAACTCTACAAGGGTGACGTGGACATCCGCGTCTCTGTGGATCCCGATACCGGTGCTTACGAGACCTTCCGCCGCTGGCTGGTGGTGCCCGATTCGGCTGGTTTGCAAAACCCCGATGCCGAAGAGTTGCTCACCGATGCGCGCGACGAACTCGCCGACATCGAAGAGGGCGACTACTTGGAAAAGCCGGTTGAGAGCGTGCCCATTGGCCGCATCGGCGCCATGGCCGCCAAACAGGTC
>JBFZCK010000254.1:0-4113 GCA_041307965.1 Burkholderiales bacterium
ACCTAAGCCCGGGGCAAAAGTTGCCCAGCGAAAACGAGCTCGCCGTGCAGTTCAGCGTCTCACGCGTCACCGTCAGGCGCGCACTTTCTGCCTTGTCGGATCAGGGCTTGGTTTCCCGCAAACCCGGGATGGGCACGGTCGTGCAGGCCCCCAGCCTGGCTTCCACGGTCATCACGGCCGATGTGTCCAATTTGTTGCCTCACATCGTGCGCATGGGCAAGGACTCTCAAATCCGCATGCTGGAATTTGCTTACCTGCCCGCCAACGCTTATGTCGCCGAGAAACTGGATTTGGTCCCGGGAGAGCGGGTGCAGTACTCGGTTCGCGTTCGATCCACCGCCGGCCAACCCTTCTCCCACCTCACCACCCACGTCCCCGACCGGGTGGCTCAGTCTTATGACGAATCGGATTTGGCCAGGACCCCTTTGTATGCCTTGCTGGAGCGCAGCGGCGTGAAGATCCACCGAGCCACCCAAACCATCTCCGCCGTCTTGGCCTCTCCCACGATCGCCGAAGCGCTTGGATTGGCGCAAGGCTCACCCCTGATTTCACTGACCCGCGTCGTGTACGACGAAAAAGGCCGGGGCGTTGAGTTGCTGGAAGCCTTGTACCGGCCCGACCGCTACCGCATACAGGTGGATCTGGCCCGAGACAGCGGGCGTGGCGATCATTTCTGGAAACCCATCAGGGGCAAAAGCGGGGTTAGGGTAAATCCGGGGCGCTCAAGCCGCGCCAAATGAGTTGACAGTCGGGGGGCTTTTGCTACACTGAATTTGTTCTATCAATAAGACATTTGTTGGTGAGGTTCGCTTTTCATGAATCGGCAGCTTTCTCTTTTTGACCGCATCTGGGCGGAGCATGAGATCCGCACCAACGGGTCCGGAGAAAGTTTGCTATGGGTGGATCGACATTACGTCCACGAAGGCTCTTTTCACGCATTCAGCCAACTGTCTGAGCGTGGCTTGGCGGTGGCACAACCCTCGTTGACGGTCGGTGTGGCCGACCACTACGTTCCCACGGTTCGCGATGGCTCCATTGCATTGGATGCCTCTGTCATGGGCATGGTCGAGACACTCAACACCAACACCCAACGACACGGGATTCCCCTGATCGGCCTCAACGATGCTCGACAAGGCATCGTGCACGTGGTCGGTCCCGAACAAGGCCTATCCCACCCGGGCATGGTGGTGGTGTGCGGCGACAGCCACACCTCGACCCATGGCGCTTTGGGCGCGATGGGGTTTGGCATTGGCGCCTCTGAGGTCGCCCATGTGCTCGCCACCCAAACCCTGTGGCAGGCCCGCCCCAAAACCATGCGCATCCGCCTCAACGGCGAATTGCCTACGGGCGTGACAGCCAAAGACATTTGCTTGCACTGGATTGCGCAATGGGGTGCTGACGGTGCGCGTGGTTACGCCATCGAATACGACGGCCCCGCCATCCAGGCTTTGTCCATGGAGGCGCGACTGACCTTGTGCAACATGTCGATTGAAGGCGGTGCACGTTGCGGTCTGGTCTCACCCGACGCCACCACGGTGGCGTGGCTTAAGGGGCGCCCAGGGGTGCCCGCCGGGGCCGCCTTTGAAGCGGCGGCGCAATATTGGTTGAGCTTGGCCAGCACCCCAGAGTCTCGGTTTGACCGCACCGAAACCTTGGACGCTCGACTCATCCAACCTTGTGTGACCTGGGGCGTTTCCCCCGAAGAAGCCCTGCCCATCGGCGAGCGCGTGCCCGACCCAGCCCAAGCCACATCGCCGGCACAAGCCGCCCGAATCACCGACAGCCTGAACTTCATGGGCCTTCAAGCGGGTCAAGCCTTGATGGGTTTGCCGATTGACAAAGTTTTCATTGGTTCTTGTACCAACGCGCGTTTGAGCGACTTGCGTGAGGCCGCCAAGGTCTTGCGTGGCCGGCGATCGCAAGTGCCTGGCTTTGTTTCGCCTGGGTCACAGCAAGTCAAACGGGATGCAGAGGCCGAAGGCTTGCACCAGATTTTTCTGGACGCGGGACTCGAATGGCGCGAACCCGGCTGCTCCATGTGTGTGGGCATGAATGGGGACTTGCTTGCCCCTGGTGAACGCTGCGCGTCCACCACCAACCGCAACTTCAAAGGCCGCCAAGGCCAAGGCTCTCGAACACACCTGATGTCGCCCGCGATGGTGGCCGCCGCCGCTGTCGCTGGCCATTTGACCGATGTCCGAGAGTTGGGGGGTGTTGCATGACACAGCCCATCGAGCACCTTCAAGGCCTCGGCTGTCCGCTGCCCTTGACCAATGTGGATACCGACCAACTCATTCCAGCGCGCTTCATGAAAACCCCGCGTTCGGCGGGTTACGGGCAGTTTTTGTTGCACGACCTGCGTCGCGACGATTCTGGTCAGCTCAAAGCCGAATGGCCGCTCAACGCGCCTCATGAAACACCCCCTGTGGTGATGGTGAGTCGCAACAACTTCGGTGCGGGGTCATCGCGCGAAGCCGCGGTTTACGCCTTGGTCGATCATGGGTTTCGCTGCGTGGTGGCACCGAGCTTTGGCGACATTTTTTCTGCCAATGCGGTGAACAACGGCCTGCTTCCGGCCGTGGTCACCGAAGCCAGCGCCGAACAATTGCTTGCAGCGCTGGGGCACTGTTGCCTGCCCTGCAGCGTGGACTTGGCCGAGCAAACCCTTCGGATGGGCGATCTCACGGTGTCATTTGACATCAAGCCCCACTGGAAACAAAAGCTGCTCAACGGCTGGGACGACATCGCCCTGACCTTGAGCATGAAAGACGAGATTGACCGTTTCCACCGGTCACGCTTGAGGCAAGTTCCTTGGTTGTCCCCTTGATCGGTGCTTCACCGGTTTGTTTGTTCTTTAAATGGAGATGATGGTATGAAAAAGCGACTTTTGACAGCAATCGGTTTGGTGGTTGCATTGGCCAGCGCCACACCAGCGCTCGCGGTGGAGCGAATCTCTGCGGTGCATGCCTTTGCACCCTCTTTGATCTACACACAAAGCTTCTTGGAATTCGTCAAGAAGGTGAACGAAAAGGGTGCCGGCGTCGTGCAAATCGATGTCCGTGGTGGACCTGAAGTGATTGGCTTGCCCCAACAACCCGATGCGGTTCGCAACGGCGTGGTTGACATGGCCTACACCGCCGCGAGCTTTTACGGTGGCACCATCCCCGAGCGCGATGCGCTGGTCGCGTCCAACACCAACGCCATCCACGCACGTGGCAATGGCGGCATTGACCTGATGAACCAGATCCACCAACAAAAAATGGGGGTCTATTACCTCGGCTGGTTCGACAGCGGGATTTCCTACAACCTCTACACCATCAACGAGCCCAAGTTGGACGCTCAGGGCAACTTGGATGTGTCCACACTCCGCCTGCGTTCAAACCCCGTGTACGACGCGTTCTTTAAAGATGTTCTCGGCGCACAACCCGTGAGCATCCCAACGCCAGAGGTTTACGCTGGCTTGGAGCGCGGCGTGGTGAATGCCACCGGCTGGACCCAAATTGGTTTGAATGACCTGAAATGGGACCGGTTCTTGAAGTACCGCATTGAGCCCGCTTTCTTCTCGACCGACATGGGCGTGATCGTCAACATGGCCCGCTGGAACCGCCTGAGCGCACCCGCGAAAAAGGTTTTGCAAGATGTGGCCATTGAGCATGAGCGCGCCACCGCGCAGCGCTTCATCGATTTGGGCAACAAGCAAAAGCAAGAGATGGTCGCAGCCGGTATGCGCGTGGTGTCTCTGCAAGGCCCTGCCGCTGAGCGCTTCTCCAAATCCGCACGTGAAGCCACTTGGAGCCGCATGCGCGCCCAGATGGAGCGTCACCCCGATGGTTTGAAGAATTACGATCGTCTGATCACCCTCTTCAACAAGAAGTAAGCACCCCACAGAAGAGCGCTCAGCGCTCTTCTGTTTTAAGGACACGGTATGCGACACCTGATCACTGTTTACGAACGCTTTTTACAAGCCATGGCTTTTGTGTCCGGGCTCACCTTGGTGTGGATCATGGTAGCCGTGGTGATATCGGTGGTTCAGCGCAACATGGGGCTTCAGTCCTGGGCTTGGCTGTTTCTATCCACCGAGTACGGCATGTTCTACATGACCTTGCTGGGCGC
>JBFZCK010000255.1:0-2728 GCA_041307965.1 Burkholderiales bacterium
ACACCGACTTCGAGCGCGGTTTCATCCGCGCGCAGACCATCGCCTTCGAACACTTCATCGCGTTCAAGGGCGAGCAGGGCGCCAAGGACGCTGGCAAGATGCGCGCCGAAGGCAAGGAGTACGTGGTCAAAGACGGCGACGTCATGAACTTCTTGTTCAGCTCCTGAGCATGGCCGACCCACAAGGGCCCGAGCCGATCCGCTTGGCCAAACGCGTGGCGGCGCAACTGGCTTGCTCGCGCAGCGACGCCGAGAACTACATCACCGGCGGTTGGGTGCGTGTCAACGGCGAGTTGCAAGAAGCGCCTCAGAGCCGTGTCCATGACCGCGATGTGGTCGAGGTCGACCCCAAAGCCCGCTTGGAGGCCTTGGCCTCCATGACCCTGATCTGGCACAAACCCGCGGGCTTGGCCATGCCCGATGGCGAAGTGCCGCTGCCTTGGGCTTTGCAACACCTCGGGGCACCGCAGCGTTGGTCGGGTGACCGCTCGGGCGTGCGTTTGCTCAAAGCGCACGCGCAGCAACTGCAAATCGCCGCGGGCTTGGCCCCCAAGGCCAGCGGTTTGGTGGTGCTCACGCAAAACCCCGGTGTGGCGCGCAAACTCAGCGACGCCAGCGATGCGGTCGAACACGAGTGGTTGGCCGAGGTGGCCCAAGACCCGGCTCTGCAAGACGCCGACCGCCGCGAGGCCGTGCTGCAGTCGCTGGGCAAGGTGGTGTTTGTTGACGGCACGGCCGTGCCCAAAGCGCGCGCGAGTTGGCAAAGCGAATGGCGCTTGCGCTTGGCCATCAAAGGCTACCTCGATGGGCAAGTCGCTCACTTGGCCGAGCGCGCGGGCCTGTCACTCACCGGCTTGCGCCGCTTGCGCGTGGGCCGCTTGAGCCTCACGCCCTTGCCCGAAGCTCAGTGGCGATTTTTGCTTTTGCACGAACGCTTCTGACGCCGAGCCTTGCCACACCTTGTGTGGTGTAGCGAACGGACAGCCGATCGACCTGACGGCAATCTGCGTGGACCGGTCCCCACTTCTGCGGGACCTCCACAAAGGTTTTTATGTTCAAACAATATTGGCTGCCGGGCTTGATGGTTTTGGCTGTGCAAGGCGCTTGGGCGCAAACCTTGCCCAGCGCGGGCGGACAGTTGCAACAGCTCCCCAACGTACCCGCCGCGCCGGGTTTGTTGTCGCCGCTGCAGGTCCAACCCGAAGTCGCTGCGCCCAAGGCCCCAGCCTCTGCACAGGTGTTCCGTGTTCAAGGCCTGAACCTGACCGGCACCAGTGTTTACAGCCCCGAGGTTTTGCGGGCAGTTTCTGGCTTTGAAGCCAACCGAGACCAGAGCCTTTCGAGCTTGCAGGCCATGGCCGACCGCATCACCGAACACTACCGCCGCCAAGGCTGGTTGTTGGCCCGTGCTTACGTTCCTGCGCAAGAGGTGCGCGACGGCGTGGTCACCATCGCGGTGCTCGAAGGTCGCTACGGTGCCGTGGCATTGAACAACCACAGCCGATTGAACAGCCCCGTGGCCACGGGTTTGTTGGTGGGCCTGAACGAAGGCGACGTGATCGCCACCGCCCCGCTCGAAGAGCGCTTGCTCTTGCTCTCCGATCTGCCGGGCGTGCAGGTGCACTCCACCTTGGTGCCCGGCGCGACGTTGGGCGTCTCCGACTTGGTGGTCGATGTGTTGCCCGGTGAGCGCGTCACGGGCAGTGTGGACGCCGACAACGCCGGCAACCGCTACACCGGCGTCAACCGCATCGGCGCCACGATCAACCTGAACAACCCCATCGGCCTGGGTGATGTGTTGTCGTTTCGCGGCCTGACCTCGGGCTCGGGTTTGCGTTATGGCCGAGCGTCGTACCAAGCCCCGGTGGGCCGAGGCCGTTTGGGCGTGGCCTACAGCGAACTCGACTACGAACTCGGTCGCGAATTCAAAGACTTGGGGGCCAACGGCACCGCTCGCACCGCGTCCGTCTTTGGGGGCTACCCGCTGCTGCGCTCGCGCCACAGCAACATGAGCGTGGGCTTGACGCTGGAGAACAAAGACTTTGTCGATCGCTTGGACGCTTTGCCCTTGACCACGCGCAAACGCGCGCAGGTCGCGGTGGCCACCCTGTCCGGTGATCGGCGCGACACCTGGGGCGGTGGCGGGCTCAACAGCTTTTCAGCGGCTTGGTCGAGAGGTCGGCTCGACATCCGAACGCCCGAGGCGCAGACGGAAGACGCCAGCACGGCCCGCACCGACGGTCACTTCAACAAGCTGGCGCTGGCCTTGTCGCGTGTGCAACGCGTGAGCGAGACCGTCACGGTCTCGGCGGCCTTGAACGGCCAACTGGCGGCCAACAACTTGGATGTGTCCGAAAAAATGTCGCTCGGTGGCATGAGCGGCGTGCGCGCTTATCCGCAGGGCGAGGCCTATGCCGATGAAGGTTACCTCTTGACGCTGGAAGCCCGAAAGCTCTTGAGCGGTTTGACCCAGGTGCGCGGCCAAGTGCAGTTGGTGGCGTTTGTGGATGCGGGCGAGGTGCGTCTCAACCACCGCGCATGGGACGCTGAAGACCAGCGACGCCAACTCAGCGGCGCGGGTGTGGGCGTGTACTGGACGCACGCGCGTGACTTTTCTTTGAAGGCGGTCTACGCCCGAGCGCTGGGCAACGAAACCGCGCTCTCAGCGCCAGACCGCTCGGGTCGCTGGTGGCTCCAAGGCGTGAAGTACTTCTGAAGCCTGCACAGCC
>JBFZCK010000256.1:0-2614 GCA_041307965.1 Burkholderiales bacterium
AAACTAAAAACCAGCACCAAGTTCACGATCAAATAGTAGCCCACCACGAACTTTTTGCGCAACAAGGCAGCCGTGGAACGGGCGGTCGATTGCCCGTCTTCAATAAAAATCAGGGACATCACCAACAGGGTGATGACGCCCACCGTGTTGAGCAGCATGTTGAATTTGAGTGCCTGAAAAACATGCCCGGTCAACAGAAGCCCCACCACAACGGCAGACCAAGCCAACAAACCCTTCATGACGACCCGAACCCAAGGGGGCGGCGAGTATTCGTTGAGAAACTTGTATTCAAAACCAAACGACATCGCCGTCGCACCCACGACCATCCAGCTGTAAAGCATGTCAAGCGCAGCCGGATCTGCCACGCCAGCAAGCGCGTATCGATGTAGCCCAAACAAGGAGGCTGTGTAGAACAAGTAATACAGCTGCCGCACCACAAAAAACCCACTCAGCGCATCACGGTCATTCAACCAACTGATGAAAACCACGATCATGAACATGGCCACCAGAGCCAAGACAGCGAAGTAGCCCAACTGAGCATGGAACTCACGCTCCGCCATTTCTTGTGGGGTGAATGCATCCACACCGATGAGGGTGGTGCTGTTGGTCCTGACACGCAGCCACACGGTGCGTGGCTCTTGACCTGCTGGAATCACAAACGTGTGTGCGAGAGATTTAAATTCGTTGTTCTCAAAATGAGCGGTGTCACCCGTCTTGCGGGGCAAGCCCTTGTCAAACAAGGGGTCAAACAACTGAATTTCATCCAAGTAAACCGGCCCCACGCGCAAGACCAATGTTTCTGAGCCCACTGGCGGCATCACCCTCAAGCGAATCCAAATGGCGGCGGCTGTGTAACCCCGGCTGAGCACCCCGTCGTAGGTTTGATAGGTTTGTGTTTTCGCCTGCGCATACGTGGCCTGAGCCGATTCGTCTTGCCAATAGGCACGATCGACGATGGGCTCACGCGCACTGGCAGAAAACACCCAAAAGACCGTGCCTAGGGCGAGCAGCCATCTAAAAGCAGAGACCCAGCTAAATTTATGCATGGTTTGAGTATGGCTTGACCGCCTATGCCCATGTTGGCTCAATCCTCACGCTCACGCTGAGCGTTTCTTCACCGCCCCCGCGGCGCACGCCGCGCACTGGCGCACACGACACATAGTCCGTGCCCGCTGCCAAACGAACGTGGCGCTCGTCGGTGGGACAGCGGTGGGTCACGTCCAAGCTCAGCCAATGGCCGTGCTCGGGCGACAAACACACGTCTACCCAAGCGTGGCTGGCCAAGTCGGGTTCGTTGGCCGCCCAAAAATAGCCGCTCACATAGCGCGCCGACCAGCCCAAGCTGCGCGCAGCCGCGGCCATCACGTGCGCTTGGTCTTGGCACACGCCCAAGCCTGCGGCAAAGGCTTGCGCGGCGGTGGTTTTCACCTCGGTCACACCCGCTTGGTAGCGCACCCGATCGGCCACCGAATGGCACAACTGCAAAGCGTTGGCCACCGAAACTTCTGGCGAGACCACCTGCGCACGCGCCCACGCGGTAAGCGCGGCATCGGGCTCGGTCAAAGGCCCCGCGCGCTGAAACACCGCGGGGTGCAAGGCTTTGGAATCGTCTTGCCACTGCGCCCGGTCGTGGGTGTCGACCACGCCGCTGGCTTGGATGTGGTGGTGCAGACAGCGTTGGTCGGCGGTGGCGGTCACACACACACTGTGCAAGCGGTTGCCCAGCACATCGGGTAACGCATCCAACACCCCTGGGGTTTGCAAGCCCCAATCCAACACGGTTTGTGTGGCGCCACTTTGGGGCCACAGGTGCAGCGTTTGCATCGCGTAGAGCAAAGGCTGGCTGTAGGCAAAGGTGGTGGTGTGGGTGATGGCCAGTTTCATGGAAGGGATGTCTAGTGCACCGACGGCACCAAAAAATCCCGGCTGATGCGCGCACCGAGCGCATTCACCCGATCGAGGAACTGCGTCAGAAAGGCGTGTAAGCCATTGGCCAAAATTTCGTCGATGCAGGCGTATTGCAAATCGGCTTTGAGTTTACCTGCGCGGCGCAAAGTCTCGGCCGAGGCGTCGTTGGCCACCACGTTGAGGTTGTTGACCACCTCGTTGAGGCTCGCGGCCAAGCTGCGCGGCATGTCGGCACGCAGGATCAGCAACTCGGCCACGCGCTCGGGCGTGATCACGTCGCGGTACACCTTGCGGTAGACCTCAAAGCCGCTGACGCTGCGCAAAATGGCGCTCCAATGGTAGAAGTCGTGGTCTTGCGCAGGCTCTGCCCCCAGCGCCAGCGATTGACCGATGACCTCGCTGGGGACCGCATGGAACTTGACATCGAGCAAGCGCGCCGTGTTGTCGGCCCGCTCCAAAAACGTGCCCATGCGGTAGAAGTGAAAGGCCTCGTCTTGCAGCATGGTGCCAATGGCCACACCGCGCGAGAGGTGCGAGCGAAACTTGACCCACTCAAAGAGTTGGCTCGGGTCGCGCTCAAAACTCGGGCCTTTGAGTTGGCGCTCGAGCTCCAGCCAAGTCTGGTTTTGTGTTTCCCACACCTCGGTGGTCAACACGCCGCGCACGGCCCGCGCGTTCTCACGAGCGGCGCGCAAACACGAGACGA
>JBFZCK010000257.1:0-2646 GCA_041307965.1 Burkholderiales bacterium
GATTGGTGCACGTGCAAGAACTGCTGCCCGACATTTGTACGCTTGACTGCGGCACCTTGAACTTCGGCGACGGCGACACGATTTACGTCTCTACCCCGGCGGCCTTGCGCGCGGGGGCCAAGCGCATCACCGAACTGGGTGTGAAGGCCGAGCTGGAAATCTTTGACACCGGGCACTTGTGGTTCAGCAAACAAATGGTGGCCGAGGGCTTGCTCAAGGACCCCTTGTACCAACTCTGCTTGGGCATCCCTTGGGGTGCGCCGGCCGACACCACCACGATGAAGGCGATGGTCGACAACCTGCCGCCCGGCGTGACGTGGGCGGCGTTCGGCATTGGCCGCTCGCAGATGCCGATGGCGGCCCAAGCCATGCTGCTCGGCGGTCACGTGAGGGTGGGTTTGGAAGACAACCTTTGGCTGGACAAAGGCGTGCCGGCCAGCAATGGCTCCTTGGTGGAGCGCGTGATCCAACTCATGAACTGCATGGGCGCTCAGCCCATGACGCCGGCCGAGGGCCGCCTCAAGATGGGTCTCAAACCCCGGGCCTGAGCGAAACACAGCGATCACACGGACCTCCACATGACCTTCAAGACCGACATCAAAACCTTCGCAGCGCTGGGCACCGGCGTCATCGGCAGTGGCTGGATCGCACGAGCGCTCGCCCACGGCTGGGACGTGGTGGCTTGGGACCCTGCACCCGGCGCCGAAGCGCAATTGCGAGCGCGCATCCAGAAGTGCTGGCCCGCGCTGGTGGAAAACGGTTTGGCCGCAGGCGCTTCGCCCGATCGGCTGCGTTTTGTCGACACGGTCGAGGCCTGCGTGAGTGGGGCGGACTTCATCCAAGAAAGTGCCCCAGAGGTGCTGTCCATGAAGTTGGAACTGCACGCGCGCATCAGCGCGGCGGCCCCCGCAGACGTGATCATCGCGTCCTCCACCTCGGGCCTCTTGCCCACCGACTTTTACGCACAAGCAGCGCACCCCGAGCGTTGTGTGGTGGGACATCCCTTCAACCCGGTGTATTTGTTGCCATTGGTTGAGGTGGTGGGTGGCGAGCGCACCTCGCCCTTGGCCAAAGAGGCGGCCATGGCGGTGTACCGCCGCTTGGGCATGAAGCCGCTGCACGTGCGCCAAGAAGTCCCCGGCTTCATCGCCGATCGCTTGCTCGAGGCCTTGTGGCGGGAGTCCTTGCATTTGGTCAACGACGGTGTGGCCACCACCGGCGAAATCGACGATGCCATCCGTTACGGTGCGGGCCTGCGGTGGTCGTTCATGGGCAGTTTCCTCACCTACACGCTGGCCGGTGGCGACGCTGGCATGCGGCATTTCATGGGCCAGTTCGGCCCAGCCTTGAAGCTGCCTTGGACGCACCTGGTCGCGCCCGAGCTCACCGAGGGGTTGATCGACGCCGTGGTGGATGGCACCTCGAAACAGTTGGGCACGCACAGCATCGCCGACCTGGAGCGTTACCGAGACGACTGTCTGATGGCGGTGCAAGCGGCGGTGCGGGCCACCAAAATCCAACACGGCATCGCGCTCGATGAGTGAGGGTGTGCCCGACCCGCTGGTGACTTGGCGCGGCACCGTGTCGCCCGATTGGGTGGACTACAACGGTCATTTGCGCGACGCCTATTACGGTTTGATCTTCAGCTTCGCCACCGACGCCTGGATGGACCAGATCGGGCTGGATGCCAAAGGCCGTGCCGACACGGGCCACACGCTCTACACGCTGGAGTCGCACCAGAACTTCTTGCTGGAGGTCCCAGTAGACACCGCTGTTGAAGTGCACACGCAGATCTTGGGTGCGGATCAAAAACGCGCGCAGGTGTTCCACACCCTGCGGCGATCGGACAACGCCGCCGTCTTGGCCACGACCGAGCTGATGCTGTGCAACATCGACACCACGGGGCCACGCGCCGCCGCTTTTGCGCCCAGCGTGGCCAGCCGTTTGGCGTTGGTGGTGCAAGCCCATCAACACTGGCCCCGCCCACCACAGGCTGGGCGCTCCATTGCCTTGCCCGCCCCCAGACCATGAACACGCCACCGACCACACACGGCCTGCGCACCCCGCTTGAGGGCACGCCCGCTCAACCCTGGGACCCCTTGGCCCCCATCGACGCGCCCCTGTGCTTGCACCAGCCCACGGTTTTGGCCGAATGGGTGGACTACAACGGGCACATGAGCGAGTCGTGTTTTTTGCTGGTGTTTGGTGACAACACCGACGCCTTCTTTCGCCTCATCGGTGTGGATGAGGCCTACCGCCAAGGCGGTGGGTATTCGTTCTACACCGTGCAGACCATGATCCACCACGTGCGCGAAGCCGCGCTGGGCGACCCTTTGCGGCTGACGCTGCAGCTGCTCGACGCCGACGATCGGCGCGTTCACCTGTTCCATGCAATGACCCACGCCCACAGTGGTGAGCTCTTGGCCACTGGGGAGCAGCTGCTCACCCACGTCGACATGGCCCAAGGCCGCTCCAGCCCGATGTTGCCCGAGGTGAGCCGCCGGGTGCGCGCCATCTTGGCCGCTCATGGGGGCTTGCCCAAACCCACCCAGGCGGGTGCCGCCATCGGCATTCGCCGTGCCACCTGACAGGAACCGACCTTGAATTTCGAACTCTCCCACGAACACAGCCTGCTGGTCGACACCG
>JBFZCK010000258.1:0-9828 GCA_041307965.1 Burkholderiales bacterium
GCGCTTGTAGTGGTTGTAGACCGCCACCGACAAAGCGCGCTTGGCCGCGGCCTGCCCAATGACGTAGTTGTCCAAGTTGTCTTTGATTTGGGCCGGTGTCGGCAGGTCGTCGGTTTTGGGCTTATCGACCTCGGTGGCGGGCAGCTCATCGCGGATGATGTCGTTGCACAGGTCGATGCACTCGTCGCAAATAAAGACCGAAGGCCCTGCGATGAGTTTTTTGACCTCGTGCTGACTTTTGCCGCAAAACGAGCAAAAGAGGGCTTTTTCGCCCGAATTGGCTTTTTTATCCGCCATGAAAACTGCCTTGTAGAGAGAATGGGCTGGATGTCAATGATACGGGAACCGCACCCTTGACCACCCAGAAAGCAATAAGCGGGCCAAATTAGGCCGCTGCCGCCCGTTTGTCGATCACTTTGTCGATCAAACCGTACTCGGCCGACTCGGCGGCGCTGAGGTAATAGTCGCGTTCGGTGTCGCGCTCGATCTTCTCGAGCGGCTGGCCGGTGCGCTCGGCCAAGATGCGGTTGAGCTGCTCGCGGGTCTTGAGGATTTCGCGGGCGTGGATCTCGATTTCCGTGGCCTGACCTTGGGTGCCGCCCAAGGGCTGGTGGATCATGATCTTGGAGTTGGGCAAGGCAAAACGCTTGCCTTTGGTGCCCGCCGTCAACAAGAAGGCGCCCATGCTGGCGGCCATGCCCATGCACAGCGTGGAGACGTCGGGTTTGATGAAGTTCATCGTGTCGAAAATCGACATGCCTGCGCTCACCGATCCGCCAGGAGAGTTGATGTAGAAGGAGATGTCCTTGTCGGGGTTCTCACTCTCCAAAAACAGCATCTGAGCGACCACCAAGTTGGCCGAATGGTCGTTGACCGGGCCGACCAAGAAGATCACGCGCTCTTTGAGCAGGCGCGAGTAAATATCGTAAGCACGCTCGCCACGGCCCGATTGCTCGATCACCATGGGCACCATGCCCAAACCTTGAATGTCCATTGCGCTCATGCGTTTCTCCATGTTGTGCCACTGCGGCACGTATCAACTGTAACCAACCGCGAAAGCCCCGGCTTGGCGCGGGCTGTGCGGCAAAAAAAAGGGCGGGAAAGACCCGCCCTTTGCCGCAGCGGTCAAACCCTGCCGCTGTCAGCCTTGTTGGCCCATCAATTCGTCAAAGTCGATGGCTTTGGCGCTGGTTTGGGCTTTGGACAAGACAAAGTCGCAGACGTTGTTCTCGATCACCACGGCTTCGACCTCGGCCATGCGGCGGTTGTCGCCTTGGTACCAACGCACCACGTCGGCGGGCTTCTCGTAAGAAGCGGCCAGGTCTTGCAAGTGGGCTTCAATTTGCTCGGACTTGGCTTGCAAGTCGTTGGCACGCACCAACTCGGCCACCACCAGGCCCAAACGCACACGGCGCTCGGCCTGTTCGCGGAACATCTCTTCGGGGATCGGGGCCTTATCGGCGTCTTTGATGCCGCGCTGCTTGAGGTCGGCGCGGGCGCCTTCGACCAAGCGGTCCATCTCGGCTTTGACGATGGACTGGGGGAGGTCGAGCTCGGCCTTGGCCACCAAGGCGTCCATGACGGCTTGTTTGTTGCGGGCTTGAACGCGGAATTTGACTTCACGCTCCAGGTTCTTGCGGATGTCGGCGCGCAGGCCTTCGACCGTGCCGTCGGCAATGCCCAAGGACTTGGCAAAGGCCTCGTCCACGCCGGGCAGGTTGGCGGCTTCGAGCTTTTTCAGGGTGACGAGGAAGTCGGCGGTTTTGCCGGCGACGTCTTTACCGTGGTAGTCGGCGGGGAAGTTCAAGGGGAAGGTCTTGGACTCGCCGTTTTTCATGCCGCGCACAGCGTCTTCGAATTCCTTGAGCATCTGGCCGTCGCCGACGATGAACTGGAAGGCTTCGGCTTTGCCGCCGTCAAACGGCACGCCCTCGATGGTGCCGGCGAAGTCGATGGTCACGCGGTCGCTGTCTTGAGCGGCTTGGTCTTGGGCGCGCTGCGCGAAGGTGCGGCGCTGCTTGCGCAGGATGTCCAAGGTGCGGTCGATGGCGGCGTCGGTGACGTCGGCGGTGACTTTTTCAACCTGGGCGGTGCTCAGGTCTTGGATCTTGACTTCGGGGTACACCTCGAACACAGCGTCAAAAGCGATGTTCTCGCCCGTGGCTTCTTTTTCGGTGATGCGGGGCTGGCCGGCCACGCGCAGCTTGGCTTCGTTGGCGGCCACGGCGAAGGCTTCGCCGACCTTGTCGTTCATGACTTCGTAGTGCACCGAGTAGCCGTAGCGCTGAGCGACCACGTTCATGGGCACTTTGCCGGGACGGAAACCGTCCATCTTGACTTGGCGCGACATGCGCTTGAGGCGGGTTTCCACCTCGTTTTTGATGACGTCGGCGGGCAGCGTCAAGGTGATTTTGCGTTCCAGTTTTTCCAAAGTCTCAACGGTCACGGTCATGGGTTTCTCCAAAAAAGTGTTGGCCAATCCGGTGTTGGATTGACCCAAAAAATCGGGGGCCACGGTGGTGGTGCGCGGGGGGGGACTCGAACCCCCACACCATTGCTGGCGTCAGGACCTAAACCTGGTGCGTCTACCAATTTCGCCACCCGCGCAGTGTCTGTTTCTCACCAACCGATACGCCCTCAGAACACCTGCCCCAGTCAATGCAGGGGATAAGTGCTCTGGGCTAACCTTCAATTGTAGCCGCTGCCCCCATGCCCCCGCGTCAGCAACCTAGAATCGCAACACCCATGTCAGCCCATCGCCCCACCGACACCCCACCGACCACCACCGCCTGGTCGTCGCGGGTTGCTCACGAAGAGAACTTCCCGGTCGCGTCGTGGTTGTGCCCCCCCGCTTTGCGCCCGGCCATCGTGGCCATCTACCACTTTGCGCGCACCGCCGACGACATTGCCGACGAGGGCGACGCCAGCGCACAGGAGCGTCGCCAAGCCCTCGGGGCTTACCGCCAAGCGTTGATTCGCTGCGCACAGGCCCAGCCCATGGGCGACGGCCCCGAGCCCTGGCGCGCGGTGTTCGACGCCTTGCAGCAGACGATGCACGCGCATGCCTTGCCCCTCAAGCCTTTCACCGACTTGCTCGACGCCTTTGACCAAGACGTTGAGCACACCGCCACGGGCCGGCTCTACGCCAACCCCACGGAACTCTTGCATTACTGCGAACGTTCGGCCAACCCGATTGGGCGTCTGCTCTTGCACTTGCAAGGGGTCCACGACCCCTTGGCTTTGCAGCGCAGCGACGCCGTCTGTACCGCCCTGCAATTGATCAATTTTTGGCAGGACATCAGCCGCGACTGGCCACGCCAGCGCCATTACTTGCCGCAATCGCTGCTGGATCGGCACGGGTTGGCCGTGGCGGATTTTTCGCCCGAAGCCCGAAGCGACGACACCGCTCAACGCGCCGTGGTGCGTGCTTTGTGCCAAGAGGCCCATGAGCGCATGATCAGCGGCGCCCCCTTGGTGCACCAAGTCCCCGGTCGCTTGGGCTGGGAATTGCGCGCGGTGGTGCAAGGCGGCTTGGCGGTGCTCGATCGCATCCGCGCCGTGGACCACCGAACCTGGCTGCAGCGGCCCACGCTGCGGCCACGTGACCTGTTGACTTGCGCTTGGAAAAGCGCCTGGATGTAACCCCTCAAACGACTCGACCATGAACCCTTCACACATCCGCGCCTTGGGCACCCGTGCCCCCCTCGTCTTGAGCTGGTGCCTGCTCAGCCTGAGCATCAGCAACGCTTGGTCTCAAACGGCCCCCGCCCCTGCCGCCGCGGCAACGCCCGCAGCGATCGCGGTGAAGGTGCAACGGCTCGATGCGGTCGGCGTTCAACCCGAGCGCGAAGCGGCGGCCAGCGTGTTGGCACGCAACGTCTCGCGCTTGTCGGCCGAAACCGGCGGCACTTTGCTGCGTTGGTCGGCCGATGTGGGCGCGCAAGTGCGCCGAGGAGACAGCTTGGCCCAGATCGATCCACGCGATGCCGAATTGGCCGTGCAACGTGCGCAGGCCGCACTGGACGCCAGTTTGGCGCGGTTGTCGTTGGCCCAAGCCCAACTCAAGCGCTCGCAAGAATTGGTCGCCCAAGGTTTCTATTCACAAGAGGCTTTGTTGCAGCGCCAAACCGAAGTGGCTTTGATGCAAGCCGACGCCCAAGCCCAGCGGGCTCAACTCAACACGGCACAACGCCAACTGAGCAAAACCACCTTGCGCGCCCCCTTCGATGGCACGGTGCAAGAGCGTTTGGCCCAAGCCGGTGAAACCGTGGCCGCTGGCAGCGTTTTGTTTGTGTTGGTGCAATCGGGCGTCCCGGAAGTCCAAGCCGCCATTGACCCCAGCGACGTCGCTGGTCTGCGCGGCTCGCCCCGCATCCAGTTGATCACCCCACAAGGCACCCACGCCTTGCGCTTGCTGCGCATCAACGCCACTGTGAGCGCCCCAGCGCGCACCCAAACCGCCCGTTTGGCTTTTGCGGGTGATGCGGCCCCCGCTTCGGCGGGCACCAGCGGCACCTTGCGCTGGCAAGACGCGCGGATGCACCTGCCCAGCCAAGTGCTCGTCAAGCGCCAAGGTCAAACCGGGGTGTTCGTGCAAGACAGCGCCTCGGGCACAGCCAAGGCCCGTTTTGTGCCCGTGCCGGGCGCCCAAGAAGGCCGGCCCAGCTTGGTGCCCGCCGGGCTCAACGCTGCCACACCGGTGATCGTTCAAGGCCAAGCGGCCTTGCAAGACCAAAGCCCCATCACCTTGCGTTGAAAGACCCTTCACCATGGCTTTTTTGCGCGCGCTGTACACCAACCACCCACTGGCCAACATCGCCTTTGTGGTGATCATGTTGTTGGGTTGGATGAGTTACGTGTCCATGCCCCGAGAGCAGGACCCCGAGATCAACTTCAACTGGGTCAACGTCACCACGGTCTTGCCCGGCGCCAGCGCCGAAGAGGTCGAACGCTTGATCACCAACCCGATCGAGGACGGCATCAAGGGCGTGGCCGATGTCCGCTTTGTGATTTCCAATTCGCGCGAAAACGTCTCCAGCATGTTGATCCGCTTTCGCGAAATCGATGAACGCACCTTCGACAAGCGCATGGCCGATTTGCGCCGCGAAATTCAGAACAAAGCCGCCAGCGAGCTGCCCGCGCAGGCCAAAGAGCCGCGCATCATGGAGATCACCACGAGCAACGGTTTCCCCACCGCCTCGCTGATGCTCTTGGGGCAAGCCGACGACGAAAACCTGCGCCAACAAGCGCGCCGAATCAAGGCCGACTTGGAGCGCCTCAAAGGTGTGGACCAGGTGTTTGGCTCGGGCTTGCGCGACCCCGAGTTGCTCATACGTCCCGACCCCCAAGCCCTGGCCGCTCGGGGTTTGTTGCTCTCCGATGTGGCCGATTCCGTGGGCCTGTGGTGGCGCGACACCACCGGCGGCGCCTTGGACACCCAAGTGGGCACGTGGTCGATCGGTTTGCAAGGCGTTCAGACCGATCCCCAGCGCTTGGCCGACTTGACCATTTTCTCGAGCAGCCGCCCCGGACTCCATGCCCGATTGGGCGACGTGGCACGCATTGAGCGCGCCCGCGCACCGGCCTCCCAATTGGCTGCCAGCGATGGGCGCAACGCCATCTCCATGGCCGTGACCAAAAAATCCGGCATCAACACCCTGACCTTGGTGGGTGACATCAAGGCCTACATCACCCAACAAAACGCCTTGCTCGAACCTTTGGGCTTGACCTTGGTGCTCACCGACGATCAAACCATCCCCACCCAAGAAGCCATCGGCGTGATGCAGACCAACGCCATCTTTGGCGTGGTGCTGGTGTTGGCCATCTGTTGGTTGTTCTTGGGCTGGCACATGGGCTTGTTGGTGGCCTTGGGCATTCCCTTCTCGCTCATGGCCACGTTTGCCCTGCTCTCGCCCATGGGCTACACCGTGAACATCTCGGTCTTGCTCGGTGTGGTGATTGCGCTGGGCATGTTGGTGGACGATGCGGTGGTCGTGGTCGAAGCCATTTACTACCGCATGGAGCGGGGCCAAGACGCACTCAAGGCCTCGCTGGAATCGGTCGCCGAGGTCTACCAACCGGTGCTGGCCTCGGTGGCGACCACCATGGCCGCCTTTTTGCCCTTGATGCTCTTGCCCGGCATCATGGGCAAGTTCATGTTCGTGATCCCGTTTGTCGTGACACTGGCCCTGCTGATCTCTTTGATCGAAGCGTTTTGGATGATGCCGGTGCACGTGCAGGCCATCGGTGTGCGCTTTGACCGCCCCACCCCGGCGCAACGTTGGCGCGAAGCCTTCAACCGCAAGATCCGCTTGCGCTACGGTCAGGCGTTGGGCTATGTGCTGCGCCGGCCCAAGCGCTTCGCGGGCATCGGCGTGGGCGCTGTGGTGTTCGCGGTGGTTTTGTTGGCCACAGGCGCGGTTCGTGTGCAGTTCTTTGCCTTCGATCCGATTCGCGCCTTTTACGTCAACGTCGACATGCCCCAAACCGCGTCCTTGGAAGAGACCTTGGCCGAAACGCAACGGGTGGAGGCCTTGGTTCGACAGCAACTTCGCGGTGTGGGCGAGCCAGGGGAAGCCCGTGCGGTGACGTCAACCGCCGGCATCAAGTTCACCGACACCGAGCCGGTGTATGGCGACGCTTACGGCCAGGTCTTCGTTTCACTCAACCCCGCCCGCGACGACTCGCGCGGCGTGGCTCAAGTGGTCGAAGACATGCGCTCCGTGGTGGAGTCGCTTGATGGTCCAGCACGCAAAAGCTTCACCCTCTTGGCGGGTGGACCGCCGGCGGGCAAGGCCATCAGCGTGAAGGTGCGCGGCGACGATTTCGAATCGATTGAAGCCGCCAGCCGAACCCTGCAAACCTTGGTGGCGCAAGTGCCGGGCACACGTGACATCCAAGACGACAACTTGCCAGGACGCGCGCAATTGCAATTGCGCGTGGACCCCAACGCCTTGGTGGGCACCGGCTTGACCCCGCTGCAAGTGGCACGCTTGGTTCGATTGAGTGTGGACGGTGAGGTGATCGCGTTCACGCGCGACAACGGCGACAAACTCGACCTGCGCGTTCAAGCCCAAGCCCCCGACCTGCCACGCGCCGACCCCTTTGCCTTGCTGCGTGAACCGGTGGCCTTGCCCAACGGACAAACCAGCACCTTGGGCAGCTTGGTCAGTGCCAGCAGCGAGCCAGGTCGCGGATTCATCCGCCACCACAACCTGCGCCGCACCATCACGGTGGAGGCCAATTTGGACAAAGACGTCACCGACACCGCTGCGGCCAACGCCATGATCCGCGCGGCTTGGGCACAGGTCGCCGCACAACACCCAAGTGTGGATTTGGATTTTTCGGGCGAGCTGGAAGACATCGAAGAGAGCCTCGACGCGATGAAGGTGTTGTTCTTGATGGGCATGGGTTTGATCTACCTGATCTTGGCCGCGCAGTTCAAGAGCTACTTCCAACCCATGATGATTTTGGTGACCGTGCCCCTGGCCTTCACCGGTGTGGCGTACGGTCTGGCCTTGTCCAACAACCCGCTGTCGCTCTACACCTTGTACGGTGTGATCGCACTCACCGGTATCGCGGTCAACTCGGCGATTGTCTTGATCGATGCTGCCAACAGCCGCATGGCCTTGGGCATGAGCACCATCCACGCCATCGTGCAAGCCGCACGTCGCCGCGTGGTGCCCATCGTCATCACGACCACCACGACCATCGGCGGCTTGTTTTCGCTGGCCTTTGGCATTGGGGGTGAAAGCCTGCTGTGGGGCCCAGTGGCCGCGAGCATCGTTTGGGGGCTGGCCTTCTCCACGGTGCTCACGCTGTTTGCCGTGCCGCTGTTGTACTTGGCGTTCATGCGCCCCAAAACCGGCCAGCGCGGGTCGCTCTTGGCCCGATTCCGGAGAGCCCGATGACGACACCCCAGCAGTACGTTCAAGACAAAGCCGCAGCCTCGGGCAGCAGCTTTTATTACGCGTTTTTGTTTTTGCCCGCCCATCGCCGCGCGGCCATCACCGCTTTTTATGCGTTTTGCCGCGAGATCGACGATGTGGTCGATGAAATCACCGACCCCGGCGTGGCCCACACCACCTTGGCGTGGTGGCGTCAGGAAGTGGCCAAGTCTTTTAACGGCCAAGCCAGCCACCCGGCCATGCAAGCCCTGATGCCCTGGTGCCCGACCTTTGGCATTGAAGCCCACCACCTGTTGGCGGTGATCGACGGCTGCCAAATGGATTTGGACCAAAGCCGCTACCTGGACCTGCCCAATTTGCAGCGCTACTGTCATTTGGTGGCCGGTGTGGTGGGCGAAGTGGCGGCTCGCATTTTTGGGCAAAGCGAAACAGCCACCACCGCTTACGCGCACCGCTTGGGTTTGGCGTTTCAGCTCACCAACATCTTGCGCGACGTGGGTGAAGACGCGGCGCGCGGTCGCGTCTACCTACCCATCGATGAGCTGCAACGCTTTGACGTGAAAGCGCACGAACTCATCAAACGCGGCCAAGGCAGCGACCCGGCCGATTTCGAAAAACGCTTCACAGCCCTCATGAAGTTCCAGTGCGAGCGCGCTTTGCGCACCTACGACGAAGCGCTGGCACTCTTGCCCGCGGCCGATCGCCGCAGCCAAAAGCCCGGTCTGATGATGGCCAACATCTACCGCACCTTGCTGCAAGAAGTGGCCGCCGAGCCCATGCTGGTGCTGACCCAACGCGTCAAGCTCACGCCGCTGCGCAAACTGTGGTTGGCTTGGAAAGTTCAGGCCTTGGGTCGTTTGTGAGCATGACCGTGCCTGTGCGCATCGGCATCGTGGGCGGCGGCTGGGCCGGCATGGCCGCTGCCGTCACCGCGCTCCAGCGCGGTGCACACGTGACCTTGTTCGAAGCCGCGCCCCAACTCGGTGGCCGCGCCCGCGCCATGAGCGTGGACGGACCCGATGGCGAGCCGCTGCCCCTGGACAACGGCCAACACATCTTGATCGGTGCCTACACCACCACCTTGGGCCTCATGCGCTCGGTGGGCGTGCCTTTGCACCACAGCCTCTTGCGACTGCCCTTGGGTTTGCCCATGGCCGGCGGCGGTGGTTTGTGCGCGCCCCGCTGGGCACGCGATTGGCCCGCACCGTGGGGGCCCTTGGCTGCGGTCTTGGGCTCGGCGCAATGGGGTTGGCCCGAGCGCTGGGCCTTCTTGAAACTGGCCCTGGCTTGGTGGCAACACACGCCGGGGCGCGACGAACACACCGTCGCCCAAGCCTGTGTGGGCGTGCCCACGCGCGTGATGGACGAACTCATCGAGCCCCTGTGTGTATCGGCCTTGAACCTGCCCAGCACCGAGGCCAGCGCCCAGGTGTTTTGGCGCGTCATGCGCGACGCCTTGCGCGGCCCGGGTTTTGGGCCGTGGGCCGCGAGCGACCTGCTGTTGCCGCGTGTGGACTTGGGTCAGCTGTGGCCCGAGGCGGCCGCGCTGGCGCTGCAAACCCAATACCCCGATCGCTGGCAGTGCCACTTGGGACAAGCCATCCAAGGTATTTCGCGCGGGCCGAACGCTTGGTTATTGCAAGACCCCCACGGCAGCACCGAGGTGGACCGCGTCATTTGGGCCAGCTCGGCGGTGGTGGCGGCCAAGGCCATGCAAGCTTTGCCTGAAAACGACGCGCGGGCTTGGGCCGCGCAAGCGTCGGCCTTGCAACACACCGCCATCGCCACGGTCTACACCCGCAGCCCATCGGCCACGCTGGACGCCCCGATGCTGGCCTTGCGCAGCGGACACGGGCCCAACGGCGCGCAGTTCGTGTTTGATCGCGGCCAACTCAGCCCACACGAGCCGCGCATGGCGGGT
>JBFZCK010000259.1:0-5210 GCA_041307965.1 Burkholderiales bacterium
CCCGTCACCATTTTGAAAGCCACCTCGGAGAAATGAACATGGCCAACCCCCAAGTCGAATTGCACATCGCCGGTTTCGGCACCATCACCTTGGAGCTGGACGCCGACAAAGCCCCCGCCTCAACCGCCAACTTTTTGGCCTACGTCAACAAGGGCCATTACAACAACACGGTGTTTCACCGCGTCATCCCTGGCTTCATGGTCCAGGGCGGTGGCTTTGAGCCGGGCATGAACCAAAAACCTTGCGACGCCCCCATCAACAACGAAGCCAACAACGGTCTGAAGAACAACAACTACACCGTGGCCATGGCACGCACCAGCGACCCGCACTCGGCCACGGCGCAGTTCTTCATCAACGTCGCCGACAACGGCTTCTTGAACCACACCGCGCCGAGCATGCAAGGCTGGGGCTACGCGGTGTTTGGCCAGGTGGTCAAGGGCACGGAAGTGGTGGACCAAATCAAGGCCGTGAAAACCGGCCGCAAGGGCTACCACGACGACGTGCCACTCAACGACGTCATCATCGAAAAAGCCGTCGCTCTTTGAGCCTGACGCGCAGCGCCATGCCCGACGCACAGCCCGAGGCCGTTTGCCCCGAACTGTTCGCGCCGGCCACCTGGCGCTGTGTGGACATCATCTCGGACCTGCACCTGCAGCCCAGCGAGCCCGCCACGTTTGACGCTTGGCGGGCTTTTTTGCGTGGTCAGGTATCGGGCGCGCCCAACACTTTGCCGGTGGCCGATGCGCTGTTCATTTTGGGCGACCTGTTCGAAGTCTGGGTCGGCGACGACGTGCTCGACAGCGACGACGACCCCGCCGCCGCGTTCTGGCGCGACTGTGCCGACGCCTTGGCCGAGCGCGCCCGTCTGGGGCCGGTGTATTTCATGGCGGGCAACCGCGATTTCTTGTTGGGGCCGCAGGCCAGTCAACGCATGGGGTGGCAGCTGTTGAGCGACCCGACCGTGCTGTGCATGGGCACGCAGCGCACCCTGCTGAGCCACGGCGACGCGCTGTGCACCGACGACACCGACTACCAAGCCTTTCGGCACACCGTGCGCCAAACCGACTGGCAACTCGACTTTTTGAGTCAAAGCTTGAGCGAGCGCTTGAGCGTGGCGCGCGACTTGCGTGAACGCAGCCAAGCGCGCAAAAACAGCCAAGGCCACGACCCCAGCCTGTGGGCCGACGTGGATCACAGCGCCGCTGCGCAGTGGCTAGAAAGTGCTGATGCCCGCGTGCTCATCCACGGCCACACCCACCGCCCCGGGCAGCACGCATGGAGCGGCTCCAACGGGCAGCTGCTCGAGCGGCACGTGTTGAGCGACTGGGAGTTGGGCGGCGACCGCCCTCGCTGCGAAGTCTTGCGACTGCACGTGAGCGGCGAGCTCACGCGCTGGCGACCCGAAGCGCTTTAGCGCTTGAGCAAGGTTTTGAGCGCCGTTTGCAAGCGGCGCGCTTGTGCGGCATCGTGCGGCTGGGCCAACACCCGCGCCACGTCTTGGGCCCAAGTCTGCGTGGGCGTGGGATCGTTGCGTCGGGTGAGCAACTGCAGCTGCAATTGACGACGCTCGGCGAGCTGCTCAGCCGGTGTGGGCACCTCAGCTGCCATTTCCAAGCGCAACAAAGCCGTGGCGTCTGTTGCCGAGGCGCTGCCACCCACGGCCTGCACCCAAGCGCTGCGGCTCGCCGCGTTCACGCGGTTGCCCAAGGCCTGCGCCGTGGGCACGGCATCGGGCTGGCGTTGCTCCCAAGCGCTCAGGAGCTGTGTCAACACCTCGCCATGCGCCATCGCGGCCAAACGGCGCATGTGCAACTCGGCTTGCTCCAAGGCTTGGCGTTGCGCACGGAATGCGGTGTCTCCCAAACGCGGACCGCGCGGGGCACGCTCGTCGCGTTGACCCAAACGACCCTCATCACGGCGGCCATCGCGGGCACCGCCGAATTTGTCGTCGCGACGGGGTGGGCGCGAGCGGTCGACCGCAGCGGTGGCGGTGCCTTTGGTTTGGCCCGGCCGGTCGTCACCGCGCATGGCCACCAATTTTTTGGGCGCAGCGGCGGGCTTGGCCGGCACCACCGGCGCAGCGTCGGCTTCGGCCGGGGCCTCGGCGGCGGCCTCTTCTGGCACTGCTGCTGCAACCTCTGGGGTCGGCTCAAGCGGCGCATCGGCGGGCGCTTCAGCGGCAACCACGGCGTCGCTCTGGGTCACGGCCTCTGGGTCTAGGGCTGGGGCAGGTGCTGGCGCACCTTGGCTGGCGGCGTGGAGTGAGGCCACCGCTTTGGCAATCGCTGCGGCATCGCCAGCGTCACAAGCGGCCTGAACGGCCTGCGCCGCCTCGAGCACCCGGCGGTCGTGATCGCTCAAGGACTCGGCAGTGGGTGCACGGGCCGTGGTCTTGCGTGAAAAAGCCTCGTCCAAAGGCTGTCGGAAGGCATCCCACAGCTTTTGTTCGTGCTTGCGGTCCAACGAAATGCTTTGGGCATCAACTTGCCAACGCTGTTGCAGGGCTTTGACAGCAGCCACGCGCAACACGGGCTCGGCGGCCAAGGCCTTGGCCTCTTCGATCATGGCTTGGCGACGTGCCAAGGCTTGGTCTTGAGCCGCTTGCAAATGCGCATGGGCCTCTTGCATGAGGGTTTTCCATTGCGGCTGAATGGCGGCAAAGGCTTTTTCGCCCATGTGGCCGCCGTTGCGCCAGCGCTCAGCAAAGGCATGCAACTCGCGGGCTTGTTGTTTCCAATCTTGGCTCTCGGCGTGCGCCAAGGTCCAAGCACGCACCTCGTCCATCAGGGCTTGGCGCTGGGCCTTGGTTTGTTCGGACTGCTCTTTGACCTGCTTGAGCCAAACGTCCACCCACTGGTGCAGCTCCACGCAGGCCGTGTCGAAGGCCTTGAACAAAGTCGCGCCCGGCAAAGCACCGTGTGCGGAGTCGGCCCGCTTCCACTGCTCACGCAAGCCGCGCAACTGCTCTTGAAGCTTGCGCCCGCCCACGCGCTTGCCCTCTGGGGCCATGAGCAAAGCCTGCGCTTGGTCCAGCAAGGCTTGGTGGGTGGGCACGGCCACGGCCTTGGGGCTGTTGGCCGGGGTGGCTGCGGTGGCCGCAGGCGTGGTTTTGGTCGGCTCGCTGCCCTGGCGAAGGGCCTGGATTTGCTCTGCCCACACGGGCACAGCAGGCAGCGGGGCTTCGGGGTTCGTGCTGGCGGCCTGTGTCAAGGACAGGGCTGCGCCGAAGGCTTCCCACACCAACTGCAACTGAACTTGCGCCGTCTCCAACATCTGGTGGAACTTGGGTGCAACGGCAGACCAAGCTTCCTGTTGAGCCAAAGACATTGACTGCGACTGCCAATGGGAAACATCCCCGCCCAAAGCGGTCATGCTGTTCAACGCATCTTGCCAAGGCTTCGTGGACAAGACTTCAATGCGCTGAGCAATCAAGACCGACGCTTCGCGTTCAACTTGGATGCGGTGCTGCAAATCCTCAACAGCCTTGATGCGGCTGACCAAGGCTTGACGACAAGACGCCAGCGGCTCACGAGAGAGTGCCGCGCCAGCTTTGGCCGCTTCGCGCTGCCAAGCTTGGGCTTGCAGTACGTCAAAAGGGGCCTGCACCAGCAACTGCTGCGCTTTATCGACCCACACAGCGTGCATGTCATCGGAGGAAGGTGCCTGGTCGGCGGGGGTGTTGGAGGTATTCACAAGCGATCAAATCGGACGGTGGAGGATGGGCGTACCCAAGCAAAGGTGGGTATTGTCGCCGCTCAAACGCGACTTGGGCGCGGTCAAGCGTGCTTTTTCTCCGACACCTTTCTGTCCTTCGGGTTCTTTTTTAGGGTGTTCCACCCAAAGGAACGGACGTTCGATTTGTCATTATTCACAATTCTCTCGCCCACCGGGAATACCGAAGCCATCGTCAAAACACCACTGCTTGTAAATATTAATAACCCACCGGTGCAACAAAACAACTTTTTGGTTAATACCAAAAATCTCAAATTCTTATTCTTAACAAGTCTTAAGAAATTCAAAAACTGCGATTTTTAGAATTTCCAAACACCTACGATGCCCCCACTTCTTTGAATCGGGGGCAACCTTGAAACAAAGCCGCCGTCAAAAAACGGCTTGCCCTGCATAGGAGTTCATGCATGACAACAGTTCACACCCAACGCTTCAAGCGAAACACAGCACGTGTCTTGGCCGCGGGCTTGGCCATCTGCCTGCTGCTGGCACTCTGGGTTAGGCTCTCAGGCCCTTTGGAGCTGCGCGCCCTGAATTGGCTTCAAGAGCGCCAATCGCAAGTCCCCAGCGAGTTTGACTTGGCCTCCGTTTCATCGATGGATAGCCTGAGTGAGCCACAAGCTTTGTTGGTGTCTTGGCTCAGCCGCAAATACCGTGTCGCCCCAGAGCCGTTGAGCGCGATCGTCGTCGAGGCATTTGAATTGGGCTCCAAGAAAGGTTTGGACCCGGCCTTGATTTTGGCGGTAGCAGCCAACGAGTCTCGTTTCAACCCTTTGGCCCAAAGTCCCGTGGGCGCGCAAGGCCTGATGCAGGTGCTCACGCGGGTGCACATCGACAAATTCGATGCCCACGGCGGCACCGATGCTGCCTTTGATCCCTTGGCCAACTTGCGCGTGGGATCCAAAATCTTGCAAGACAGCATCCGTCAGGCGGGCTCGATCGAAGGTGGTTTGCGCCGCTACGTGGGTGCGGTCAAAACCGACGGACGGGGCTATGTCTACAAAGTGGTGGCCGAGCAAATGCGCCTGCACCGCGTGATGGCGGGCAAGAGCACCTCGTTCTTGGCCATCCCAGCGGGCATGCCAGACCTGTCCCTCCCCGAACCTGAGCTGGTGGCGGGCATGGACGAGTTTGAGAACTGAGCCGCTCAGTTACACTCTCACCCGCACGCAACTGGCGATAGGCAACCGGGCCAAACAAGGTCCGGTTTGCTGACGTGGCCCCCCAAACCATCAGGCTTTGGGACAACCACTGGGAAGCGTGCCACCCCTTGGGGTGTTTGGCCGTTCGCCTGGGCAGCCCTTGTCACCCATGACAAGGTTCCATCATTTGAAGGACTGCCATGTACCACCGCAACATTCTGATTGAACAAACCGACCCCGAGCTGTTCGCCGCCATCCAGGCCGAGAACGCCCGCCAAGAGCACCACATCGAGCTGATCGCCAGCGAGAACTACGCCTCGCCCGCCGTCATGGCCGCGC
>JBFZCK010000260.1:0-7902 GCA_041307965.1 Burkholderiales bacterium
TTCTACGATGTATATTATGTTAACAATGATACGGGGCTCTCTGGTATCGTTTTAACGGCCAATGCGGGGCAACGTTCCGCTGACCTTTGTTTTCAACCCACACTTCATCTGTCATGAACACCATCAAACTCTCCTTGGCCATCGTGGCCACTGCTGCCTTGATCGCTTGCGGTAAAACCGAAGCGCCTGTTGCCGCACCCGCAGCTCCTGCCGCTTTGCCCGAACTCAAGGTCGCCATCGACCCCACGTACGAGCCCTTCACCTTCAAAACCGCCGATGGCAAGCCCACCGGTTTTGACGTGGACATCGCTGAAGCCCTGTGCGCTGAAACCAAGCGTCAGTGCGTTTACGTCGAACAGGTTTGGGACAGCATGATCCCTGGCCTGCAAGCCAAGAAATACGACGTGATCATCAGCTCCATGTCGATCACCGACGAGCGCAAGAAAGTCGTTGACTTCACAGACAAGTACTACAACACGCCCAGCCGCATTGTTGTGAAAGCCGACACGGCATTCACCGACTTGGCTTCGCTCAAAGGCAAAAAGATTGGCGTGCTCAAAGGCAGCACCCAAGAGAAATACGCCATGGGCGAACTCAAAGGCGCTGGCGTGAAGGTCGTGCCTTACGAAGCCCAAGACCAGGTCTACTTGGACATCAAATCGGGCCGCTTGGACGGTACCGTGGCCGACTCGGTTGAAGTCAACGGTGGCTTCTTGAGCAAGCCCGAAGGCGCTGGCTACGGTTTCGTTGGCCCCGTCTTGGCCGACACCAAGTACTTCGGTTACGGCGCTGGTGTGGCTTTGCGTCAAGGTGAAACCCAGCTCAAGGACGAGCTCAACGCCGCCATCAAAGCGATCCGCGCCAACGGCACCTACGACACCATCAGCAAGAAGTACTTCAGCTTTGACGTGTACGGCGAGTAAGCTGCTCTTAACGTGAGCGGTTATTACCTCTCCATCCTCCAAGGCGCCCTCCTCACGGTGGGCGTCTCATTGGCCGCCCTAGGGGTGGCCATTTTGTTGGGGCTCATGGGTGCGGCAGCCAAGTTGTCCGGGCGTCCGGTGCTGGTGGCTGTGGCCACGGTGTACACCACGGTGATCCGTGGCGTGCCCGAGTTGGTCTTGATGCTCTTGATTTTCTACGGCGGCACCATCGGCTTGAACCACCTGATGGAGAGTTTGGGTCGTCGTGAGACGGTGGACATCAACCCATTTTTGGCGGGTGTCATCACCATTGGTTTTATTTACGGCGCTTTCATGACCGAGACCTTCAGGGGGGCGATTTTGTCGATCCCCAAAGGCCAGATGGAAGCCGCTTGGGCCTTTGGCATGGGTCGCTTGCGCACCTTCTGGCGCATCACCTTGCCGCAGATGGTCCGGTATGCGTTGCCCGGATTCACCAACAACTGGTTGGTCTTGATCAAAGCCACGGCCTTGGTCAGCCTGATTGGTTTGCAAGACATGACTTACTTGGCCAAACAGGCCAGTGCAGCCACCCGGGAACCGTTCACCTATTTTGTGTTCGTGGCCATTTTGTTTTTGCTCTACACCTCGGCATCGCTCTGGGTGTTGCGCCGGGTGGAGCGTCGCTACAGCCTGGGCGTCAAACGCGCCGAAGCTTGAAGGTCAGCTGAAATGAATTGGTCGGTCATTGCCCAACCCGAAACCCTGCAGCTGTATGTCGATGGCTTGCTGACCACGATGTGGTTGCTCGGGTCATCTTTGGCGATTGGCGCGGTTTTGTCTTTGGTGTTTGCCTTGGCCCTGGTCAGCAAAATCGCCATGCTGCGTTGGGTCGTCGGGGCCTACACCTATGTGATCCGTGGCACGCCCTTGCTGATTCAGCTCTACCTCATTTACTACGGTTTGGCCCAGTTGGACTGGATCCAAGCGCGTTGGGACGATGTGTGGCCTTGGACCTACTTCAAAGACGCCTTCTTCTGCGCCTTGTTGGCGTTCAGTTTGAACACCGCGGGCTACACGGCCGAAATGTTGGCCGGTGCCATGCGCGAAACCGCCGCTGGCGAAGTGGAGGCCGCTCAGGCCATGGGCATGGGGCGTTGGCAAGTGCTGCGCCGCATCGTGTTGCCCAGTGCCCTGCGCCGCACCCTGCCCGGCTACAGCAACGAGGTGGTGATGATGTTGCACAGCACCAGCTTGGCCAGCACCGTGCCCGCCATGCTCGATGTGACCGCAGCGGCCAGTCGCATCTACTCCGACTACTACCTGCCCTTCGAAGCCTACTTGTTCGCCGCTGGCATTTACCTGACGATCACCTTTGCGCTCATCGGCCTGTTCCGCTTGGCCGAGCGACGTTTCTTGGCCCACTTGGCTCCACGCACCCACTGAAGGCCCCGCATGATCCGCAACGAACACGCCCTCCTCAGCCCCAGCTTGGGACACCAAAAACACCTGGTCAGCTTCACTTATGGCGACCCACAAGCACGTCCGAAGGTTTACATCCAGGGCAGTTTGCACGCCGAAGAGTTGCCCGGCATGCTGGTCTCGCACCACCTGCGCAGCGCCTTGGAGGCGGCTGAACGCGAGGGCCGCTTGAGCGGCTGCGTGGTGCTCGTACCAGCGGCCAACCCCATCGGCTTGGCTCAGCGCCTGGACCACAAGGCCATGGGGCGTTTTGAGTTGGACACGGGTGAGAACTTCAACCGCCACTACCCCGATTTGGCCCAAGCGGTCTTTGAACAAGCCCGCACCGGCCTAGGGCACGACGGCGCAGCCAACGTGTCGCTGGTGCGCCAATGGGTGGGGCAGTGGCTCATGCAATGGACGCCGAAAACCGAACTGGAAAGCCAGCGCCGCTGCCTCCTGCAGCTCTCGCACGACGCCGACGTGGTGATCGACCTGCACTGCGACTGGGAAGCCGTCATGCACCTCTACAGCGAGGAAGCCTGCTGGCCCACCATCGAACCCTTGGCCGCGACCTTGGGCTGTCGTGCCGTCTTGTTGGCCAAAAACTCAGGGGGTGGCCCCTTTGACGAGCGCCTCTCGGGCCTGTGGTGGCAATTGCGTGAGCGACTGATCGCGGTGGGCGTGGACCGCCCCCTGCCACAAGGCTGCGCCAGCACCACGGTTGAATTGCGCGGTGAGGCCGATGTGGACCACGCCCACGCCCAAACCGATGCGCAGGGCGTCCTGCGTTATTTGCAGCACCTCGGTGCGCTTCAAACCCAAGGTGCTGTGTCGCCCTTGCCGCCCATGGCGTGTGAGGCCACCCCCTTGGCTGGCTCACAAACCCTGCAAACCCCGGTGCCCGGCGTGTTGGTGTATTTGGTGCCGACCGGCGCCCCACTGAACGTGGGTGACGCGGTGGCCCACGTCATCGACCCAACCGCACCCGATGCTTCTCGCGTGCACGTGGTGCGCGCCGACGTCGCGGGTGTTTTGTACGCCCGGGTCAGCAACCGTTACTTGGTGGCCGGCGCCGAAGTCGGCAAAATCGCGGGCGCTCACGCCTTTCGCACCGGCGACCTGCTCGGTGCCTGAACTTTCGAATCTGCCCCCATGAACACCCCGTCTTCTCCCCGCACGCCCCTGCTCCAGGTCGACAACATCCACAAACGCTACGGCAGCAACGAGGTGCTCAAAGGCGTGTCCTTGCAGGCCTTCGCGGGGGATGTGATCAGCCTCATTGGCAGTTCGGGTTCGGGCAAAAGCACCTTGCTGCGTTGCATCAACTTGCTGGAAAAGCCCAACCAAGGTCAGATCACCTTGAACGGCGAAAGCTTGGCCCTCAAAGCCGATCGCCACGGCGAGTTACAAGCCGTGCGGGCCGAGCAGCTGCAACGCCTGCGCACCAAGCTGGCCATGGTGTTCCAGCACTTCAACCTGTGGGCCCACATGACGGTGCTGGAGAACATCATCGAAGCCCCGGTCCACGTCTTGGGCGTGCCCAAAGACCAAGCGGTGCAAACCGCTCGACGCTATTTGGAACGGGTGGGCTTGCGTGGTGTCGAGGACCGCTACCCCGCGCACATGAGCGGCGGCCAACAACAGCGTGTGGCCATCGCCCGTGCTTTGGCCGTGGAGCCAGCCGTGATGCTGTTCGATGAGCCCACCAGCGCCCTTGACCCTGAGTTGGTCGGTGAGGTCTTGCGCGTCATGAAGCTCTTGGCCGAAGAAGGCCGCACCATGGTCGTGGTCACCCACGAGATGGCATTTGCGCGAGAGGTCTCTTCACACCTGATCTTTTTGCACAAAGGCCAGATTGAAGAGCAAGGCGTGCCGGGGGAGGTGCTTAGCCAGCCCAAGAGCGAACGCTTGGCCCAATTTTTGAGCGGCAACCTGAAGTAAAAGGCCCGCCGCTCACGCGCTCAGAGGTGGCCCCAGACCATCAAGGCGTCGCGGCCTTCTTGGATCAGGTCCACCTTCGCGCCCACGGGCAACAAGACCTTGGTCGGCACATGGCCGCTGGGCAATGCGCTCAAGATGGGCGTCTTCACTTGGCTGCGCAACCACTGCACCACGCTGGTGAGCTTAAAACCCCGGTCGTGGGGCACCGTTTTGTATTCGGTGAACGCGCCCAAGACGATCGCTTTTTGCTGCGCCAACACCCCGGCGTGCAGCAGCTGCGTGAGCATGCGCTCGATGCGGTAAGGGTGTTCGGCCACGTCCTCTAAGAACAAAACGCCGCCTTTGACTTTCGGGAAGTACGGCGTGCCCAGCAAAGTCACCAACACGCTGAGGTTGCCGCCCCAGAGTTTGGCGTTGCTGATGCGCAGCTCGCCGTCTTCGTTTTTGGGCAAACGCCAACCCGCGCCCTCGCCTTGTTCGAGCAGCAAATCGTCGAAGCAGGCTTGCATGATGTCGTCGGGCTCGTCCACCGTGCCGAAGTCGGCGATCAGCGCGGGGCCTTGCCAGCTGTGCGCACCGGTCTGGGCCATCAAGCCGAGCTGCAAGGCCGTGAAATCGCTCAGGCCCACGAACTGCGTGCCCTGCTCCACCGCGCGCGCCATGGCCGCGTACGGCAGCTGTGGCAGCAAGCGCGTGAGGCCGTAACCGCCCCGAGAAATCAGCGCCACATCGGCACCGCTGGCGGCGGCACGTGCAACGGCGGCCAAGCGGGTGGCGTCGTCGCCAGCAAAGCGCTCGAAGCTGGCCAAGGCCGAGGGGTCGACCTCGACCTCATGACCCTGGGCGCGCAAGCGCTTGAGGCCGCGGCGAAAACCCGCGGTGTCGCGCACCGCGCCGGAAGGGGAATAAACGTAGATGTGTGCCATGCGCCGATTGTCGGCGAAAACGCAACCCCGTTCAGCGGGGCCAGACGCTGCTCGCCAAGCGATGCCCTTTGTCGGGGTAAGGTGCGTCGGCCCATGCGCGCGACCACGCGGCCATGGCGCTGCTGGGTGGCGCCTCGCTCGGCCATGTGGGCTGACCTTGCTCACGGCGCAGCGCTTGCAGCGTTGCCCACCACAGTGCCATCTCGGGCGGCACCCACCAGCGCAGCGTCTGGGTGGTGTTCAAGGTTTGCACCCAATCGTCGAGCACCGCGGCGTGCCAAGCCCAGCGGTGCTGCGCGGCTTTTTTGGGCTTGTCACTCAAGCCAAACCCCAACAAGTCCAGGGCCAACACCCCGGCGTCTTGGGTCACCGCGTCGCGGTAGATCGCCGACCAGGTGTCGGGGCCGTGCAAGGCAATGGTGTGCACCGCCGCACCGCTGGCTTGACCCAAGGCGTGCACACGCCAACCCGCAGCGCTGGGCAAGTCGCGCCAGAACTGGCTCCAAGCCTCGGGCCAATCGATCAGGGACACGGTCGCACGATCGGTGCGCAGTGCGTCCTCGCGCAGCGGGTCGGGGTTGCTGCGACGGGGTTTAAAAAAGTCTTTGAGCAGCTGCGCAGAGGCCTGCGCGCACACGCCGCGCGTGACTTGGGTGTGGTGGTTGAGCTGGGGCTGCGCGAACAGGTCGATGACCGAGCCGGCCGAGCCGGTGCGTGGGTCGCTGGCGCCGAACACCACCCGCGCCAAGCGGGCGTGCAACATGGCGCCGCTGCACATGGCACAGGGCTCCAAGGTCACGTACAGCGTGCAACCGTCGAGTCGGTAGTTGCCCAACACGCGTGCGGCTTCGCGCAGCGCCACCACCTCGGCGTGGGCCGTGGGGTCATGGCCGGCGATCGGTGCGTTGCGCCCACTGGCGATCAGCAAGCCGTCTTTTACAACCACCGCACCCACCGGCACCTCACCCGCCGCGGCGGCCTCGCGGGCTTGGGCCAAGGCCAGCCCCATCCAGTGTTCGTCGCGGACCATCTCGTTCACACCAAACCCATGCGTTGCATCCAATCGGCCAACGCCTGTTCGTTCGCCCCACCGGCCCGGTAAGCTTGGTACATGGCGGCATGCGATTCTGGCCGGTGTTGGTTGAGCTTGACCGCACACTGCAGGTCTTCGATGTCGAGCTCAAAGGCCACGATGGCTTTGAGCATTTTTTCGGTGTAATCCTCGGGCAGCGCACGCCACTGATCGGCATAGGCCGGTTCGTGGTCCGCGATGAGTTGCTTGAGCAGCGCGTCTTTGGCCGCTTCGCCCTCGAGCACACGCGCCCTCACCCGCGCTTGCACCGCCACATAGCTCCAGGTCGGCACACGCTGCAAGTCGGCGTAAACCTTGGGTGACATGTAGGCGTGAGGCCCCATGAAGCTCACCAGCGCCATCGGGCGTTGGCTCAAATGCTTCCACTGTGGGTTAGCTCGGGCGCAGTGACCGAGCAAGCGCAAAGCACCGTCATCCAAGTTCTCCAACCGCATCGGCAGGTGTGTCACACACGGAAAACCTTCGTCATCGGTCGTGACCAAACTGCCCAGTGGGTGCTCGCGCATGACCGCGGCCGCCTGCGCGGGTTGATCAAATTGGCGCGGCAAATACATGGGCAATCAGGGCTTCACGATGCAATAGGCGGCCAGTTTGTTGCCATCCAAGTCGCGGAAATACGCGCCGTAGAAGTCACCGTTGCGCTGTCCCGGTGGGCCTGCGTCTTGGCCGCCCAGGGCCAAGGCTTTGGCGTACAAGGCCTGAACCTGCTCGGGGTTGGCGGCGGCCAGGGCCACCATGGTGCCGTTGCCCACCGAAGCGGCTTGTCCATCAAAAGGCTGGAACACGCTGAACAGGGGCTTGTCCGGCGCCACGCCCCAGCCCACGCCACGGTCGGTTTTGAAATAGGGCTTGGCGCCCAACAGGCCCAAGAGCTCGCCATAAAACGCGACCGCTTTGCTCAGGTCGTTGGTGCCCACACAGGTGTATCCGATCATGCCCATCTCCTTGTTGAATTAGGCAGGACTGTACACCGGGCGCTGGTCAAGCGCATGGCGTGCTGTCTTTCAAAACTTCAGCCGAAAACGGGGTAGCCCAGTCCTTTGTGCGCCATGGCAATCACGCCAAACACCAACACGGTCAACCCCAGTGCGGCGGCCTCACGGCCCCACGACAGCGGGCGCTGGATCAAGGCGGGTTTGCCGGCCTTGCCGATCAGGATCACCGTCAACACCGCCCAAGCCAACAAACCACCGAACAGCCAGAAGGAAGCGGTGTCGCCATTGACCAAGAGGTGTGCAATGGTCCACGCTTTGACGGCGGAGAGTTGCGGGTGACGCACGCGGTTGGCCAGCGCACTTTTGAGCACCGAGACCACCATCAGGTAGATCGCCAGCAACATCAACAGGTTGTTGATGCCCACCGTGGCCGGGTGACGGCCCCACAGGTGCGTGGTTTCGGCTTGCTGATAGCCCATCACCATCAACACCACCGAAACCAAAACGGCCAAGGCCACCAGACCTTTGCCCCGCGTGCCCATGGACTCACGCAACGTGGGCGCCAAACGTTTGAACAGGTGAGCCCCGCTCCACAACAACACACCGAGGATCAAGATGAACATGGTTTATTCCCACTCAAT
>JBFZCK010000261.1:0-5569 GCA_041307965.1 Burkholderiales bacterium
AAAACGACTTGAAGCTGATCATGATGTGCGAGATCCCCAGCAACGCGGTCTTGGCCAACGACTTCTTGCAGTACTTCGATGGCTTCTCGATCGGCTCTAACGACCTGACCCAACTCACCTTAGGCTTGGACCGCGATTCGGGCTTGGAGTTGTTGGCGCACGACTTCGATGAGCGCGACCCCGCGGTCAAGGTCATGCTGAGCATGGCCATCAACGCGTGCAAGGCCCAAGGCAAGTACGTGGGCATTTGTGGCCAAGGCCCCAGCGACCACCCCGACTTCGCACAGTGGTTGCAAGCCGAGGGCATCAGCTCCATTTCGCTGAACCCCGACTCGGTGATCGACACCTGGCAGCTGCTGGCCAAAACCCAGCGCTGATCGCTCGGCCCGTCGGCCAAAAAAGCCGAGCCCTGTGCTCGGCTTTTTTGTGCGCGCCGCTTGCGTAAGACGTGGGTAAGAGCCCGGGGCACAATGGTTCGATCAACGCCGCTGCAGAACGGCGTTCCCACCACAGGAGATGCTCGTGTTCCATGGCCTCGGCGCGCAACGTTTGGTGGCCCTGTTCTTTCTGGGCTGGGCTTTGCTGAGCTTTCCCTTGCTCGCCCTGTGGGACCACGATGTGTTGGTCTTGGGCTTGCCCCTGTTTCCTTTGGCCTTGTTCGGTGTTTGGTTGCTGTTGATGGTGGGAGTGGCCTGGGTCGTCGAACGCAGTCCCGAGGCGTCGACCGAACCGCCCGCACATTGATCGCACCATGCTGTCAGCCCCTTTGGTCATTGGCGTTTCATTTGCGTACTTGTTGACGCTGTTTGCCGTGGCGCATTGGGCCGATGGCCGAGCGGCCCAAGGCCGTTCGGTGATTTCCAGCGCTTGGGTCTATGCCTTGTCCATGGCGGTGTATTGCACCGCTTGGACGTACTTTGGCAGTGTGGGGCGCGCCGCGAGCTCGGGGGTTTGGTTCTTGCCGATTTACTTAGGTCCCATGCTGGCCATGGTCTTGGCGTGGATGGTGGTGCGCAAGATGATCCGCATCGCCAAAACCTACCGCATCACTTCGATCGCCGACTTCATCGCCAGCCGCTACGGCAAGAGCCCGCTGCTCGCGGGCTTGGTCACGCTGATCACCGTGGTGGGCATCGTGCCCTACATCGCTTTGCAGCTCAAAGGCATTTCCAGTGCCTATGCCGTGCTCACTTCTCCACTGGGCTCGCCCGCCGTCCAAGCGGCGCAGTGGTGGAACGACAGCACCCTGTATTTGGCCTTGGCCTTGGCCGGTTTCACCACCGTGTTTGGTGCCCGTCACTTGGACAGCACCGAGCGCCACGAGGGCATGGTCGCGGCGATTGCGTTTGAGTCGGTGGTCAAGCTGGTGGCTTTCATGGCCGTGGGTGTGTTCGTCACCTACGTGCTGTTCGACGGCGCGGGCGATTTGTTTGCCCAAGCCCATGCCGTGGACGGCTTGCGCCAGCTGATGCAATTCGGACAAGGCCAGAGCTTCGCGTACGCGCAGTGGTTCTCGCTGATCGTGTTGGCCATGCTGTCGGTGATTTTTTTACCCCGGCAGTTCCAGGTGATGGTGGTGGAGAACGTGGACGAGCGCCACCTCAAGCGCGCGGTGTGGGTCTTCCCCCTGTATTTGTTCTTGATCAACCTGTTCGTGTTGCCCATTGCGCTGGGGGGCTTGATGTACTTTGGCCCGGGCAACATGAACCCCGAGACCTTTGTGTTGTCATTGCCCTTGGCCGAGGGGCACACCGCTTTGGCTTTGTTGGCCTTTGTGGGGGGCTTATCGGCCGCCACGGGCATGGTCATTGTCGAGGCCATCGCCGTGTCCACCATGGTGTGCAACGACTTGGTCATGCCTTGGTTGTTGCGCACCCAGCGCTTCGGCGCCCGCGCCAGTGGCAACCTGAGCAGCCTCTTGTTGGGCATCCGCCGGGTGGCCATCTTGGGCATCTTGTTGTTGGGCTATGTGTACTTTCACTTGGCGGGCGAAGCCTATGCCTTGGTGAGCATCGGCTTGATCAGCTTCGCGGCCGTGGCGCAATTCGCCCCGGCCATGCTCGGTGGCATGTATTGGAAGGGCGGCACACAACGTGGCGCCTTGGCGGGCTTGCTGGTGGGCTTTGCGTTTTGGGCTTACACGCTGATGCTGCCGTCCTTGGCCAAATCGGGTTGGTTCCCGATCGGATTTTTGCAAGACGGCCCCTTCGGTTTTGCGTGGCTCAAGCCCGAGGCATTTTTGGGGCTCTCGGGTTTGGATAGCCTGACACATTCGCTCATTTGGAGCTTGATGCTCAACATCGCGGCCTATGTGGGTGTGTCCCTGTGGCGCTCGCCTACTGCGGTGGAGACCAGTCAAGCCCTGCTGTTCGTGGACGTGTTCAACCGCAATGCGGGCGCGCGCCCAGTGTTTTGGCAGGGCCGCGCCCAAGTGGCCGACCTGTTGCCCCTGGTGGCGCGGTTTTTGGGGCAAGACAAGGCCGAGCTGAGTTTTGAGCGCTACGCCCAACAAGTCGGCGCGGCGCGTGTGCAAGACATCCCGGCCGATGCGCGTTTGGTGCAGTTCGTGGAAACCCAGCTCGCGGGCGCCATTGGCAGCGCTTCGGCGCGCATCATGGTGGCGTCGGTGGTGGAGGAGGAGACGCTGGACTTGGACGATGTCATGCGCATCTTGGACGAGGCTTCGCAGCTTCGGGCGTATTCGCATGCCTTGGAAGACAAGTCACGCTCGCTCGAGCGGGCCACCCGAGAGCTGCAAGAGGCCAACGAAAAGCTCAAAAGCTTGGACCGCATGAAGGACGATTTCATGTCCTCGGTCACCCATGAGTTGCGCACCCCGCTGACCTCGATCCGTGCTTTGTCGGAGTTGATGCGCGACGACCCCGACATGGACGTGGCGCAGCGACAGCACTTCATGACCCTCATCGTGAGCGAAGCCGAGCGCTTGAGCCGCTTGGTCAACCAAGTTTTGGACATGGCCAAGATCGAAGCCGGCCACGCCGAGTGGCACAACAGCCCGGTGGACATGCCTGAGCTCTTGTCGCAAGCGCTGCAAACCATGCAAGAGACCTTCCGCGAGCGTGGCGTGCAGCTGCGCTTGGATGCCCAAGCCACACCCAGTGTCATGGCCGATGCCGACCGCATCACCCAAGTGGTGATCAACCTCTTGTCCAACGCTGTGAAATTCGCGCCCCGCCAAACCGGTGTGGTGGAGGTGCGTTTGCGCGCGACTCAGGGCGGTGTGACGGTTGAGGTTCAAGACAACGGCCCCGGCATCGCCTCCGACCAACAGGACATGGTGTTTGAGAAATTTCGCCAGGTGGGTGACGAGGCCTACCGACCCGGGGGTACCGGCTTGGGCTTGCCCATCAGCCGACAAATCGTTGAACACTTTGGCGGGCGCATGTGGCTGAGGTCAACCCTCGGTCAAGGCGCTTGTTTGGGTTTTTATTTGCCGCACCCACCGCAACCCGACGGGGCGCTTGGGGCATGATGCACACGACAGGGATAGAACACATGACACAGACCATTTTGATTGCCGATGACGAACCGAATATTTTGATTTCGCTCGAATTTTTGATGAAGCGTGAAGGCTACAACGTGATCTTGGCGCGCGACGGTCAAGAGGCCATCGATGCCATTGTCAAACACCTGCCCGACTTGGTTCTGCTCGATGTGATGATGCCGATCAAGACCGGTTTTGAGGTGTGTTTTGAGGTGCGTGCGCACAACGACACGGTGTGTCAAACCCGCATCCTCATGTTGACTGCCAAGGGGCGAGACACCGACGTAGCCAAGGGTTTGGCTTTGGGCGCCAACGCCTACATGACCAAACCGTTTTCGACCAAAGACTTGGTCACCAAGGTCAAGGCCATGTTGGAGACGACGACATGAAGCCACGGCTGGAGCTGCGTGCCTTGCTCGCTGCCCTGGCCGTGGGGCTGGCAGTGGTGTTGCTGTTGGGTTTGATGACCCTGGTGCTGGGCTCGACCTTGAACGAGTCCGAGCAATCGCAGTGGTCTGCGTGGTGGGGCGGCGTGTTGGCGGGGCGTTGGCCGCTGCTGGTCTTGCTGTGGCTCGGCTTTGTGGCGATGGCTGCGGCGGTGGCGCAGCGCTTGTGGCGTCACTACGTGCAGCCCTTGGCGCACATGACCGATGGTGTCGATGTCCTGCTCAACACCGACGTGATCAAGCCAGTTGTCCCCGCCGGTGCGACCGAGCACCGAGCCTTGGCCGAACGCATCAACCAGTTGTTGGAGCAGCGTGAGCGTTTGCGACAAGAGATGGACGAACGCGTCAGCCAAGTCAGCCAAGGCATCGAGCAAGAGCGCAGCCGCTTGGCCGCGCTGATGTCCGAACTCACGCAGAGCGTGGTGGTGTGCAATTTGGATGGCCGCATCTTGCTCTACAACAACCAAGCGCGTTTGCAGAGCCGTGCTTTGTCGGGTGCGGTCGGCGGTGGCGTGGAGTTGATGGGTTTGGGGCGCTCCATTTATGGCGTCTTCGATCGCAAACTCGTCGCCCATGCATTGGAGAACATTCAGGAGCGCATGGACCGGGGCGCGGCCTCGCCGTCGGCGCAGTTCGTGACCACCACCGCCGCCGGGCAGTTGCTGCGCGTGCAGATGGCGCCAGTGCGTGCGGTGCAACCCCACAGCACGCTCAGTGGTTTTGTGCTGATGATGGAAAACATCACCCGCGATTTTCAGAGCGAGTCGGCCCGCGACCAGGTGCTCAACAGCCTGACCGAGGGCAGCCGATCGTCGCTGGCCAACATGCAGGCGGCGCTGGACATGCTGGATTTTGACGACCTCGACCCCGCCATGCGCAGCCGTTTTTTGGGGGTGATTGGCGAAGAGACCCGGCGCATGAGCCAGCGCTTGGCCGACTTGGAAACCGGCACCACCGCCGACCTCAAAACCCGTTGGCCCATGGAAGACATGCTCGGCGCCGACTTGCTCAAAGCTGCCTTGCGCCAAATGCAGTCTCAACTCTCGGTGCCCATCAGCTTGGCTGAGGTCGATGGAGGCGTGTGGCTCAAGGTCGAGAGTTTTTCTTTGCTTCAAGCACTGTCGTATTTGGCGGCCCGTTTGGTCGATGAATTCGACGTCAAATTTTTGCAGCTGCGCTTGGGCCCAGCCACCTTGCCCAGTCACGAGGGCCGAAAGGCTCACCTGGACTTGATTTGGAGCGGCCAGGCCATGAGCACCGAGACGGTGATGAGCTGGGAGCTCGACGCCATGCGCCAAGGCGCCGACGGCAGCCTGTTGTCGGTGCGCGATGTGGTGGAGCGCCACGGCGGTGCGTTTTGGTTTGAGCGCGAACGCACGCGCCACCAAGCCTTTTTCCGTTTGCTCTTGCCGCTGGCCAGTCCGCAAGAACAGCTCGATGCGGCCACCTTTGTGCGCAACGACAGCCGCCCGGAGTTTTACGACTTCGACCTGTTCCAAACCACGGCGCAGTCGCGCGAGCTCGACGACCGTTTGCTCACCGAGTTGACCTACACCGTTTTTGACACCGAGACCACGGGCTTGAACCCGTCACAGGGCGACGAAATCATCCAAATGGG
>JBFZCK010000262.1:0-3493 GCA_041307965.1 Burkholderiales bacterium
CACCCCCGCGTCCCGCACGGCCTGTGCGCGTTCGCGCAAAAACGCCTTCACCGGCTCGATCACATCGCCTTGCATCGGGGCGACTTGCATGGTTTGGGGGTCGCGGTGCATGTGCATCAAACACACGCCACAACGCGGGTGTTGGGCCACCACGGCCAAGGCGCCGTTTTGGCGCAAGGCCCACACGTCGTTGACGATGTCGGCGCCCTCGTCCAAGGCGGCCTGCATGACCTCGGCTTTGTAGGTGTCCACCGAAATCGGCACACCCCAAGCCAAAGCCCCCCTCACCACGGGCAAGACCCGGGCGAGCTCTTCCTCCAAACTCACCACGGGCGCACCGGGCCGTGTGGACTCGCCGCCCACGTCCAAGATGTCAGCGCCTTCGCGCAGCAGTTGCTCGGCGTGCGCCAAAGCCGCGGAGGCGCTGCTGTGGCGGCCACCATCAGAAAACGAATCGGGGGTGACGTTGACGATGCCCATGATGCGTGGGCGCTGCAAGTCGATGTCGAAGCGGCTGGTCTGCCAGATCATGGGGCGCACCTTCAATAAAAACGGGGCCGAAGCCCCGTGTGTGTGATCAAGACCCTTGCCGTGCTTTAGGCCACGGTGGGTGCAGGCTCGGTGCTGGGTGCAGCCGCGCCGCCACCGTCACCACCACCCACGGAGGGGTTGCGCGGCGTCCAGTCTTTGGGTGGACGTGGGGGCTTGCCTTCCATGATGTCGTCGATCTGCTCGGCATCGATGGTTTCCCAGTCCAGCAAAGCCTTGGCCATGGCGTGCATCTTGTCGCTGTGGTACTCGATGAGGTCACGGGCGAGCTTGTACTGCGCGTCGATGATGCGGCGCACCTCGTGGTCCACCTTTTGCATGGTCTCTTCGCTGATGTTGGTGGTCTTGGTGACCGAGCGGCCCAAGAACACTTCACCTTCGTTCTCGGCGTAGACCATGGGGCCCAAGGCATCGGTCATGCCGTAGCGCATGACCATGTCGCGGGCGATTTGGGTGGCGCGCTCGAAGTCGTTGGACGCACCGGTGGTCATTTGGTTCATGAACACTTCTTCGGCGATACGACCACCAAACAGCATGCTGATTTGGTTGAGCATGAACTCTTTGTCGTAGCTGTAGCGGTCTTGTGCGGGCAAGCTCATCGTCACACCCAAGGCACGGCCGCGGGGAATGATGGTGACCTTGTGCACCGGATCGCACTTGGGCAGCAGCTTGCCGATGAGGGCGTGGCCCGACTCGTGGTAAGCCGTGTTCTTGCGCTCTTCCTCGGGCATGACCATGCTCTTGCGCTCGGGGCCCATGAGGATTTTGTCTTTGGCTTTTTCGAAGTCCTGCATTTCAACGGTGCGCGCATTGCGGCGCGCAGCCATCAAGGCGGCTTCGTTGCACAGGTTGGCCAAGTCAGCACCGCTCATGCCGGGTGTGCCACGGGCAATCACCGAGGGGCTGACGTCTTGGCTGATCGGGATCTTGCGCATGTGCACGTTGAGGATCTGCTCACGACCACGGATGTCGGGCAGCGTCACGTAGACCTGGCGGTCAAAACGACCGGGGCGCAACAAAGCCGCGTCCAAGATGTCGGGGCGGTTGGTCGCGGCCACGACAATGACGCCCAGGTTGGTCTCAAAGCCGTCCATCTCGACCAGCATCTGGTTCAAGGTTTGTTCGCGCTCGTCGTTGCCACCGCCCAAGCCGGCGCCACGTTGGCGGCCCACGGCGTCGATTTCATCGATGAAGATGATGCAAGGTGCGTTTTTCTTGGCGTTTTCGAACATGTCGCGCACACGCGATGCGCCCACGCCCACGAACATTTCCACGAAGTCCGAACCGGAGATGCTGAAAAACGGCACCTTGGCTTCGCCCGCGATGGACTTGGCCAGCAGGGTTTTACCGGTCCCTGGAGGGCCGACCAGCAACAAACCACGGGGAATGCGGCCGCCGAGTTTTTGAAATTTCTGGGGGTCGCGCAGGAAATCCACCACTTCCTTGACCTCTTCTTTGGCTTCGTCGCAACCGGCCACGTCAGCAAAAGTGACTTGGTTGGTGTTTTCGTCGAGCAAACGCGCTTTAGACTTGCCAAAACTGAACGCGCCGCCCTTGCCACCGCCTTGCATTTGGCGCATGAAGTACACCCACACACCGATCAACAAGAGCATGGGGCCCCAGCTCACAAGCAGGGACATCAGGAGCGAGCCTTCTTCGCGGGGCTTGACGTCGAACTTCACACCGTTGGCGATCAGGTCGCCAACCAAACCACGGTCAAGGTAGGTCGCGGTGGTGCGCAGACGGCGGTCGTCGGTGGTGACGGCCACGATCTCGGTGCCGCCAGAACCCTCTTGGATGGTGGCCGACTTGATGCGCCCAGCGTTCACCTGATCCAAAAATTCGGAGTAACCGACGGCGCCGGCCGCGGCGGGATTGGCACCTTCAAACTGTTTAAAAACAGTGAAGAGCACCATGGCGATGACCATCCACACGGCGATTTTCGAGAACCATTGGTTGTTCAAGACCGACTCCTGACAGCGTTAATAAGTGAGAAAAACAAGATTGTGGCCATTTTAGGCTTTTCAAGCCCTTTGTGCGGGGCATGGGCTTTTGTGGCGCCTATGACCGTCTTAGGCAGGTTTAACCGCCACGCTTTTCAGACCCAAGCCCACCAAAAAGGTTTCAGACGATTTCTCGCGTGAGGCTTTGGGCTTGATGGCTTTGACCACTTTGAAGGTCTGGCGGAACAGCGCCACCGTGGGATCGTAAGCACCACCGTGAAAGAGTTTGACGACCAAAGCCCCTTCGGGCTTGAGGTGGTTTTTGGCAAAGTCCACGGCCAAATCGATCAAATCGCTGATGCGCGCCGCATCGGTCGCGCCAATGCCCGACAGGTTGGGCGCCATGTCCGAGACCACCAAATCGACCGCGCTGGCGCCACTGCTCACCAAAGCTTGCTCCAATTGCGCCAGCACCTCGGCTTCACGGAAGTCGCCCAAGATGAAGTGGACGCCCTCCACCGGCTCCATGGGCAACATGTCCAACGCGATGATGGTGCCGTTCAAAGCGCCCACGGCCGCGCCGTCCGGGTTGAGCCGGCGGCGCAGGTATTGGCTCCAAGCGCCGGGGGTGGAGCCCAAGTCGACCACCACGTGGCCAGGCTTGATCAGTCCCAAGGTTTCGTCCAGTTCTTTGAGCTTGTAGGCCGCCCGGGCGCGGAAACCCTCTTTTTGCGCCAAACGCACGTAGGTGTCGTTGATGTGTTGGTTGAGCCAAGCCTTGTTGACTTTTTTGCTCTGGGTTTTGACTTTCATGGACGGACGCACCTTCGCGGCAAGGGGTGCACAACGCACCTTGTTCACCGGTAAACGATAATTGTCCCATGTCCCAGATCATCCTCACGCCCGCACAGCGCAAAGTGCACCGAGCCGACGCCCACCACCTCAACCCGGTGGTGCTCATCGGCGGCGACGGTTTAACCCCCGCCGTTCAAAAAGAAGTC
>JBFZCK010000263.1:0-2851 GCA_041307965.1 Burkholderiales bacterium
GGTGCGGTGGCAAAGCCAAACTCGTCGGCGCCGAGCAAGGCACCAATGGCCACATCGCGACCGGTTTTCATTTGTCCGTCGGCTTGCACGCGCACGCGGCCACGCAAACCGTTCAAGACCAAAGTTTGTTGGGTTTCGGCCAAACCGATTTCCCAAGGCGAGCCGCAATGCTTGATGGACGACCAAGGCGAAGCGCCGGTGCCGCCGTCGTGGCCAGCGATCACCACGTGATCGGCCTTGCACTTGGCCACACCTGCGGCAATCGTTCCCACGCCGATTTCGGCCACCAGCTTCACGCTGATGTCGGCGTGAGGGGCGACGTTCTTCAAATCGTGGATCAGCTGAGCCAAGTCTTCGATCGAATAAATGTCGTGGTGGGGTGGCGGCGAAATCAAGCCCACGCCTGGCACGCTGTACCGCAGCTTGCCGATGTACTCAGAGACCTTGGCGCCGGGCAGTTGACCGCCCTCGCCGGGCTTGGCGCCTTGGGCCATCTTGATCTGAATTTGGTCCGATGAAGACAGGTACTCCGCCGTCACACCGAAGCGGCCCGAAGCCACTTGCTTGATGCGCGATCGCAGGCTGTCACCCGCTTGCAGCGGCATGTCCACTTCAACCACATCGTCGCCAATGATGGTTTTGAGCGTGTCGCCTTGCTTGATCGGGATGCCTTTGAGTTCGTTGCGGTAGCGCGCGGGGTCTTCACCACCCTCGCCCGTGTTGGACTTGCCACCAATGCGGTTCATCGCCACAGCCAATGTGGCGTGCGCTTCTGTCGAAATAGAGCCCAAGGACATCGCGCCGGTCGCAAAACGCTTCACGATTTCGCTGGCTGGCTCGACCTCGTCCACCGAGATGGCTTTGGAGGGATCAATCTTGAAATCAAACAAACCGCGCAAGGTCAGGTGACGCTTGTTTTGGTCGTTGACGATTTGTGCGTACTCTTTGTAGGTGCTGAAGTTGTTCGAGCGTGTGCTGTGCTGCAACTTGGCGATCGCGTCGGGTGTCCACATGTGCTCTTCGCCACGCGCACGCCAAGCGTATTCACCGCCCGCATCCAAACGGTTGGCCAACACCGGATCGTCGCCAAAAGCGGCGCGGTGCATGCGAATGCCTTCTTCGGCGATCTCAAAAATGCCGATGCCTTCGACGCGGCTGGGTGTACCGGTGAAGTACTTTTGAACGGTTTCGCTGTTGATGCCAATGGCTTCGAACAACTGCGCGCCGCAATACGACATGTAGGTCGACACGCCCATCTTGGACATGATCTTGGACAGGCCTTTGCCGATCGCTTTGATGTAGTTGTAGATGGCCTTGTCGGTCGACAAATCGGCGGGCAGGTCTTTGCTCAGGTCGGCCAAGGTCTCCAGCGCGAGGTAGGGGTGAACGGCTTCTGCGCCGTAGCCGGCCAACACGGCGAAGTGGTGCACTTCGCGGGCGCTGCCCGTCTCCACCACCAAGCCGGCCGTGGTGCGCAAGCCCGCACGCACCAGGTGTTGGTGAATCGCAGACAGGGCCAAGGCCGCTGGAATGGCGACCTTGCTGGCGTTCATGCCGCGGTCGCTGATGATGAGGATGTTGTGGCCGCCTTTGATGGCGTCGACCGCCTCGGCACACAGCGAAGCCAGCTTGGCCTCCACGCCATCGTGACCCCAAGCCAAGGGGTAGGTGATGTCGAGGGTGGCACTCTTGAACTTACCGTGGGTGTGCGCTTCGATGTTGCGCAACTTGGCCATGCCGGCGAAGTCGAGCACAGGCTGGCTGACCTCCAAACGCATGGGTGGGTTGACTTGGTTGATGTCCAAGAGGTTGGGCTTGGGGCCCACAAAAGACACCAGCGACATCACGATCGCTTCGCGAATCGGGTCGATCGGGGGGTTGGTCACTTGCGCGAACAACTGCTTGAAGTAGTTGTACAGCGGCTTGTTCTTGCTGGAGAGCACGGCCAAGGGGCTGTCGTTGCCCATGGAGCCGATGCCCTCTTCGCCGTTGATGGCCATGGGGGCCATCAAGAATTTGATGTCCTCTTGGCTGTAACCAAAGGCTTGTTGGCGCTCGAGCAAAGGCACGGGGTTTTGCGCTCCGGGCAAGGCGGTATCGACCGGCAAGCTGTCGAGCTTGATGCGCACGTTTTCGATCCACTGCTTGTAAGGCTTGGTGTTGGTGAGGCCCGCTTTGAGCTCTTCGTCGTTGATCATGCGACCTTGCTCGAGGTCGATCAAAAACATCTTGCCGGGTTGCAGGCGCCATTTGCGAACGATCTTGCTCTCGGGCACGGGCAACACACCCGACTCCGAGCCCATGATGACCATGTCGTCATCGGTGATGCAGTAACGCGAAGGTCGCAGGCCGTTGCGGTCCAGCGTGGCGCCGATCTGGCGGCCATCGGTGAACACGATCGAGGCTGGGCCATCCCATGGCTCGAGCATCGCAGCGTGGTATTCGTAAAAAGCCTTGCGGCGCTCGTCCATGGTGCTGTGGTTTTCCCATGGCTCGGGGATCATCATCATCACGGCTTGGCTGATGGGGTAACCCGCCATCGTCAAGAGCTCCAAGCAGTTGTCGAAGGTCGCGGTGTCGGACTGGTCGGCAAAGCTGATGGGGTAGAGCTTTTTGAGGTCATCGCCCAACACGGGGGAAGACATCACGCCTTCGCGGGCCTTCATCCAGTTGTAGTTGCCTTTGACGGTGTTGATTTCACCGTTGTGGGCCACGTAACGGTAGGGGTGGGCCAGCGGCCACTCGGGGAAGGTGTTGGTGGAGAAGCGCTGGTGCACCAGACCCAAAGCCGAGACGCAGCGGGGGTCTTCCAAATCGCGGAAGTAGGTGCCCACCTGGTCGGCCAGCAACA
>JBFZCK010000264.1:0-3272 GCA_041307965.1 Burkholderiales bacterium
GCCATCTGGAGAATTGCGCATGAAACTGGCCACGTACAAAGACGGCTCACGGGATGGACAACTGGTGGTGGTCAGCAAAGACCTGAGCACGGCCCATTATGCGACCGGCATCGCCCACACATTGCAACATGCCTTGGACGATTGGAACTTCATTGCGCCGCAGTTGGAAGACCTCTACAGCACCCTCAACCAAGGCAAAGCTCGACACGCCTTTGCCTTCGATCCGGCCCTGTGCATGGCGCCGCTGCCACGCGCCCACCAATGGGTGCAAGGCAACGCCTACGCCTCGCACCTCGCGCTCACGCGTGGTGCGGACGCCGACAAAGACTTGACCCTGCAATGGGGCAGCAGCGCCGCGTTCTTGGGGGCCACCGACGCGGTGGTCTTGCCGGGCGATGCACCGCGTGCGGACTTCGCGGCCGGTTGGGCCGCCATCACCGGTGATGTGGCGCAGGGCGTGGCGACGGGCGATGCGATCGATGGCGTGCGATTGTTGGCTTTGGTCAATGCGTGGCTGGTGCCAGAGCACCACAACGCCCCTTGGGTGTCGTTCTCGCCGGTGGCGGTCACGCCCGACGAGCTGGGCGAGGCGTGGTCGCGTGGTCGCGTGCACCTCACGCTGCAGACCCGCTGGAACGAGCGCAAGGTCGGTTTGTGCGACGCGGCGGTGGGCATGACGCACCACATGGGCGCCTTGATCGCGGCAGTGGCGGCCCACCGACCGGTGCGCGCCGGCACGGTCGTGGGCACCGGCCCGGTCAGCAACCCCGCCGGCGCCGACAGCGGTGCCAACCGTTGGCCCAAGGGCTACCACAGCGTGGCCGAAAAGCGGGCGATGGAAATGGCCATGGACGGTACGGTGAGCACCGATTGGGTGGTGCCGGGCGACCGCGTGGCGATCGAGGCCAAAGGCATCGATGGCCAGAGCATCTGGGGCACCATCGAGCAGGGCTTGCCGCCCACGCCTGAGCCTCAGTAAATCTGGTTCAGGTCGGCGAAACCTTTGATCTCGATCGGGTTCTTGAACGGATCGAGAAAAAACATCGTCCACTGTTCGCCGGGTTTGCCTTCAAAACGGATTTGCGGTTGCATCACAAAGTCGATGCCCGCGGCCGTGAGGCGGTCGGCCAAAGCGCGCCAGTCCGGCAGGTTCAGCACCAAACCGAAGTGCGGCATGGGCACCAAGTGGCCGTCCACCTTGCCGGTGTTTTGGGTTTTGAAGGGCTCACCCAGGTGCATGGAAATTTGGTGACCAAAGAAGTCAAAGTCCACCCAGGTGTCGGTGCTGCGGCCTTCTTGGCAACCCATCACGTCGCCGTAAAAGCGGCGAGCGGCGTCCAAGTCGGTCACATTGAAGGCGAAGTGAAACAGGCTTTTCATGGTGAACAGCTTACAACAGCTGTCAGCCCCAAGTTGGGCGGCTTGGGGTTTAATGGATTTTGTTTGTTCAACGCTCAGGAGCGCTACCATGTCCAACACCCCCGGCTTTGATTTCACCCAGTTCGTCCCCGGGTTCGATTTCTTGAAAAACCTGGGCGCTGGCACGGGCGGCTCTGCCGGCGCCGCCAGCGCTTGGATCGCCCCCACGATGGACCCTGAAGAGTTGGACAAGCGCATCCAAGAACTCAAGACCGTGCAATTTTGGCTGGAGCAAAACGCCAAAGCCTTGGGAGCGACCATCCAAGCCATGGAGGTGCAGCGCATGACGCTGAGCACCCTCAAGAGCATGAACATGAATTTCCAAGACATGGTCGATGGCTCCAAACCCACGGCCGCGGCGGACCAGGTGGGTGCTGAACCCGCAGCCCCCGGCGTGGACCCCGCGCAGTGGTGGAATGCGCTGACGCAACAGTTCCAAAACATCGCCAGCCAAGCGGTTCAAGACATGGGGCAACACGCTCAGGCCCACGCCGCGCCCAGCGCCAGCAAAGCCCAACCCAAGGCCAAACCCGCCGCCAAAACGGCCCGCAAGCCCGCAGCCAAAACAGCTGCCAAACGCAAACCCGCCGGTCGATGAAACGGTTCGTTCACGCCCACGCCACGCACCCGCAGTGGCGCATGGCCGCCGCATTGGTGCTGGCGCAGTTGCGCGCGCAAATGGCCTTGCCCGACCACGCCGCTGCGCCGCCGCTGGGCGTCCTCTACATCACCGACCTGTACGCCGACGATGCGCAAGCCCTGCTCGACCACCTCAGCGCTGAACTGCCCGAGGTGACCGATTGGGTGGGCACCACCGGCATCGGCATCGTGGCCAACAACGTCGAGTACTTTGACGAAGGTGCGCTCGCCGTCATGCTCTGCGACGTGCCGGTGGACCAATACCGCGTGTTCAGTGGCGTGGCGCCGCTGTCGCCCAGCGGTCGCACCGGTGCGGCGGGTTTTGTGGCCCACACGGCGCTGATTCACGTTGACGGCCAAGCCAGCGAGCTCGACGAACTGATCACCGAAATGGCCGAGCGCACCACCAGTGGACACGTGTTCGGTGGCCTGTCCAGCGGCCGAGGCTCGGTCGTGCAGTTTGCCTTGAGCAGCGCGGGGCAATTGGTCGGGCAAGGGGCTTCCAGCGCGGTCTTGCGCGGGGGCTTGAGTGGCGTGGCGTTTTCGCCCGAGGTGGCCTTGGTGTCCCGCGTCACCCAAGGCGCACAGCCTTTGGGGCCCACCCGCACCGTCACCGAGGCCGAGCGCAATGTCGTCTACGCCCTCGACGGCGAACCTGCCTTGGACGTCATGTTGCGCGACCTCGCCATTTCACTCGACCACCCCGAAGCCGCGATTGCCCGCGTGCGGCGCAGCTTGGTGGGCTTGGTGCTGCCCGATGCCTTGCCTGAGCCCCGATCGGGTTTGCTCGTGGCAGGGCAATTTGGCTCGGATGTGCTGGTGCGGCACTTGGTGGGCTTGGACCCCGAGCGAAGGGGCGTGGCCATCGCCGCCACCGCCCCGGTGGGAACGCGATTGACCTTTTGTGAACGCCACGCCGCCGCTGCCCGCGCCGACCTCATGCGCATGTGCGCCGAAATTCGAGAAGAGCTCGAAACCGCCTCGGTGTCGGACGAGCAGTGGGCCGACCCCTTACAAGCCGAGCCCGCACGCCCCATTTTGGGCGCCGTCTACATCAGCTGCGTGGGCCGAGGCGGTCCTCACTTTGGCCAGCCCAACGCCGAGATGCAGCTGGTGCGACATGCGTTGGGCGACGTGCCCTTGGTGGGTTTCTTTGGCGCCGGTGAAATCGCCCATCGTCAGGTGCATGGGTACAGCGGGGTGTTGACGGTGTT
>JBFZCK010000265.1:0-3438 GCA_041307965.1 Burkholderiales bacterium
GAAAAACGGGCCGCCGCGGCAGCGGCTCGCGCAGCCCAAAAGCCCAACGCCGCTCCACCCCGAAGCCGTCCGGCCAAAATCATTGGGGGCTCCACCATCACGCAACAATTGGCCAAAAACCTGTTCCTGTCGGGCGAACGCAACCTGCTGCGCAAAGGCCAAGAACTGGTGCTGGCCTTGATGATCGAAGCCGTGCTCGACAAAGACCGCATCCTGACGATCTACCTCAACAGCGTCGAGTGGGGGCACGGGGTGTTTGGCGCCGAGGCGGCCAGCCAGCGCTACTTCAAAAAGTCCGCAGCCCAACTCAGCCGGGTCGAAGCCGCCCGACTGGCCGTCATGCTGCCATCGCCCAAATTCTTTGAAACCCGCACCGGCTCGGCTTACCTGAGCAACCGTGCGGGCACCACCTTGGCCCGAATGCCCTCGGTGGAATTGCCATGAACACCCAGGCCAACACCGCCACCCGCATTCTGGGCATCGACCCGGGTTTGCAGTGCACCGGTTTTGGTGTGATCGACGTCGAGGGCTCTGCCCTGCACTACGTGGCCAGCGGCACCATCCGCACCGAGCCCGACCACCCGCAATTGCTGCCAGGCCGACTGAAAATTTTGTTCGATGGCATCACCGAGGTCGTGCAGCGCTACCAACCGTCCGTGGCCGCGTGTGAAATTGTCTTCGTTAACGTCAACCCACAAGCCACCTTGTTGCTGGGCCAGGCCCGTGGCGCCTGCCTCACGGCCCTGGTGGTCAACGGTTTGCCGGTGAGCGAGTACACCGCGCTGCAGCTCAAAAAAGCGGTGGTGGGTTATGGCCGCGCGGCCAAACCGCAAGTGCAGGAGATGGTCAAGCGCCTGCTCAAACTGCCCGGCCTGCCGGGGAAAGACGCGGCCGATGCGCTGGGCTTGGCCATCACCCACGCACAGGTGAGCAAAAGCAAGCACGCGATCGAACAGGTCAGCGCCTTGCAAGGGCGCACCCACGCGAGCTACAAAGACGGTCGTTGGTATTAAAAGCGGCGCGAGGCGTCAGAACAGGCGCTGCACGGCCAAGACGGTAAAAAAGCCCAAACCGGCGATCACGGTCCATTTGAAGATGACCAAACCCCAGCGGCGGTAGCCCACGCGGCCCGTGACCATGTAGGCCACGAAACAAGCCGCAGCCAACACAAACAACAACAGAATGACCCAGCGCAACCACATGGCGGGGCGTCGAGGGACTTACCAGGCTGGCGCCAAAGCGGCAAAACCCGCCGGCGCGTCGCGCTCTTTCTCGAAGCTCACGATCTCGTAAGCGCTCTCGTCGCTGAGCAGGGCGCGCAGCAGTTGGTTGTTCATGGCGTGGCCCGAACGGTAAGCGCTGTAGGCCGCCAGCAGCGGTTGTCCCACGATGTAAAGGTCGCCAATGGCGTCGAGGATTTTGTGTTTAACGAACTCGTCGTGGTAGCGCAAGCCATCGGCGTTGAGCACCTTAACGTCGTCCATCACGATGGCGTTGTCCAAACCACCGCCCATGGCCAAGCCGTGCGAGCGCATCATTTCCACGTCGCGGGTGAAACCAAAGGTGCGAGCCCTGGCGATTTCGCGGGCGTAGCGGCCACTGCCAAAATCAAAGGTGACCTGCTGACCGGTGGAGTTGACCGCGGGGTGGTTGAACTCGATTTCAAAACTCAGTTTGAAGCCGTGGTACGGGTCCAAGCGCGCCCACTTGACGTTGCTGCCTTCCCCTTCGCGCACCTCCACGGGCTTGAGCACACGAATGAAACGCTTGGCCACGCCTTGGGTTTCGATGCCCGCACTTTGCAGCAAATACACAAACGAGGCCGAAGAACCGTCCAAAATCGGCACTTCCTCGGCCGTGATGTCGACCATCAGGTTGTCGATGCCCAAACCCGAACACGCGCTCATCAAATGCTCAATGGTGTGCACCTTGGCGCCGCCATTGGAGATCGTCGAGGCCAAACGGGTGTCGGTCACCGCGGCGGCGTTGACAGGAATCTCCACCGGCTCGGTCAAGTCCACCCGCCGAAACACGATGCCGGTGTTGGGCGCAGCCGGGCGCAGCGTCAACTCGACGCGTTGCCCACTGTGCAGGCCGACGCCCACCGCCGTGGTCAGGGATTTGAGGGTTCGTTGAGCAAGCATGTTTGGATTTTATTTCAATCGGCCTGTTTGCGCAGGAAGGCGGGAATCTCGAAATCGTCCATACCGCCCGAGGACAGTGCATCCACCTTGGCCGCAGCTTGCGTGCGGTTGGGGGTGCGCCAAACCGCTGGTCCTTGCAAGCCTGCGTAGTTGGGCTGAGCCATGGCAGCCGCGCCGGGACCATCGATCGCGGTGTTGATCGTGGGGATCTCGAAAGGCACGTTGTCGGTACCGGTGCGCAGGGTCTGCACCATTTGGATGTTGGGTGTTCGGCCACGCGATCCGTGTTTGGACAAGCCCGTGGCCACCACAGTCACGCGCATGTCTTCGCCCAGGCTCTCATCGTAAGCCGCACCATAAATCACGTGTGCGTCGGGCGAAGCGTAAGCGCGGATGGTGTTCATCGCCTGCTTGGATTCGGACAACTTCAAAGAACCTTTGGCGGCGGTGACCAAGACCAGCACGCCCTTGGCGCCGGACAGATCAATGCCTTCCAACAAAGGACATGCCACGGCTTGCTCGGCAGCGATGCGCGCGCGGTCGGGGCCGTTGGCCACCGCCGTGCCCATCATGGCCTTACCGGGTTCACCCATGACGGTGCGCACGTCTTCAAAGTCGACGTTGACGTTGCCGTACTCGTTGATGATCTCGGCAATACCACCGACGGCGTTTTTGAGGACGTCGTTGGCGTGGGCAAAGGCTTCTTCTTGGGTGATGTCGTCACCCAAGACGTCTTGCAGTTTCTCGTTCAACACGACGATCAAGGAATCGACGTTGGCCTCGAGCTCACCCAAGCCGCCGTCGGCGTTGGACATGCGGCGACCGCCTTCCCAGTCAAAAGGCTTGGTGACCACGCCCACCGTCAAGATGCCCATCTCTTTGGCCACGCGGGCGATCACGGGCGCCGCACCGGTGCCGGTACCGCCACCCATGCCCGCGGTGATGAAGAGCATGTGTGCACCAGCGATGCTGTCGCGAATTTGCTGCTCGGCCTGCTCAGCGGCGTCACGGCCTTTTTCTGGCTTGCTGCCCGCGCCCAAGCCCGTGCCACCCAGCTGGATGATTTTGTCGGCGGAGCTGCGCGACAAAGCTTGGGCATCGGTGTTGGCGGCGATGAACTCAACGCCTTGTACGCCGCGCTGGATCATGTGTTCAACGGCATTGCTGCCGCCGCCGCCGACGCCGATCACTTTGATTTGTGTGCCTTGGTTGAAACCTTCTTCAACTTCAATCATTTCGATGGTCATGGTGTTCTCCTGTGTGAATGCCGCTTCGTTCGGCTTTCGGTTCAATG
>JBFZCK010000266.1:0-6541 GCA_041307965.1 Burkholderiales bacterium
GAAGACGAGATGCCGCCCCAGGTGCCCACGGCGGCTCACATCGCGGCCATCTCCAAGTTGCTGGGCAACCCCCTCTAAACGCCGTAGCTCACCACCCGCAGGTGTGTAGGGCGCGCTGCAAATCCGAGGCTTGCATGGGTTTGGACACAAAGGCGGTCACGCCTTTGGCCAAGGCTTTCTCTCGCGTTTCGTTGATGACGTCGGCCGTCACCAAAATCACGGGGATGTGCTGGTTCATGCCCGCCGTTTGGCGCAACGCTTGCGTGGTGCCCAAACCGTCGAGCTCGGGCATGTGGTAATCCAGCAGGGCAACGTCGAAGCGATCACGGGCCAGGTGCTCCAGCGCTTCCATACCGTTGCCGCAGTAGGTGGCGGTGTGCCCCATGTTTTGGATCACGATGCTGATGAACTTCATGTTCACCGGGTGGTCTTCGGCCACCAAAAAGTGCAGGGCTCGGGACGTCGCTGAAGGGGCGGATGGCAGCGCGGTGGGGTCGGGCAGGTCGGGTGCATCCACGTCGGGCAAGGGCAATCGGACCATGAAGACCGAGCCTTGGCCGGGTTCGCTGACCACACTGATTTCGCCGCCCATCATGTCGCACAGCTGGCGGCTGATCTCCAAACCCAAGCCGGTGCCACCCAAGCGCCGGCGCACCGAATCGTCGGCTTGGTAGAAACGAGTGAAGAGTTGGTCCAGGGTGGACGGGTCCATGCCGATGCCGCTGTCGCGCACGCTGAAGACAAAGCCAGAAGAGCCATCGGGTGTGGCGTCCAAGTTCACCGACACGCCGCCTTGGCTGGTGAATTTGATGGCGTTGTTGATCAGGTTGAAGAAAATTTGGCGCAGGCGCGTGGCGTCGCCCATCACCCAGGTCGGTGCCAGGGGATCGATGCGCAAGGTCAACGAAATGCCTTTTTGCTGCGCGGGGAAACGCATGAGGTTGTCCACCTCTTTGACGATGCTCGGCAGGTGCACCGGTGCGGTGTTGAGCTTGAAGTGGCCCGACTCCATGGTGGAGACGTCCAAAATGTCGTTGAGCACACGCAAGAGGTGCGTGGCCGACTCGCGCGCGGTGTGGATGTAGTCGCGTTGTTCGGGTGAGAGTTGGGTGGCGTCGAGCAAATTGAGCATGCCCAACACACCCTGAAACGGGGTGCGAATTTCGTGGCTCATGTTGGCCAAAAACACGCTCTTGCCGCGGTTGGCCGAATCCGCATCGTCACGCGCTTTTTGCAGTGCTTGGCTGACCGTGGTGAGTTGTTGGTTTTGTTGGAGTTGTTGGCGCAAGTGTCGGCCGAGTAAAACCAACAAAGCCAGCAGCAGCACGGTTTGCGCCGCCGCCAGACCCATGATGAGTTTGCTTTGTTGCAGCAGCAAACGCTTGCGTTCGTCTTCAACGCGGGCCATCGCGCGGCTGGCCACAGAGGTGAGCTCGGCCAACAAGGGGCGCAAAGCTTGCGTGCGCGTGAGCAAGCGCTGAACCTCGGCGGGTTGCTTGATCCACGGGGCGGGGTTGGCCATCAAGGGTTCGGCCAATTGGGTGAAGGACACGATGCCCGACAAGGCCTGGACGTAGGCGGTCTGGGTGTCCAAGTCGTCGCGCCGCGGTAAGTCGATGAGCACACCCACACGGCTGAGGAAGATTTCGTAGCGTTCGCTCAGGTCGTCGGCACCGATCACGGGCTGTCGCAGACCACTGGCTTGCTCCAGGGCCCGCTCGAGCTGGTGCAACTCGCTCTCCAGTTGGTAGGCGTGCCACATCGGCGATTCGGTTTGGCTGCTGGAAATGTCATCGAGCAGACGAAATTGCTGCCACTGAATCCATGCCAAGGGCGTGATGGTGATGGTGAGCACCAAGCCCACCGTCCAGACCCAGCGCGTGATGCTCCAACGTGTCATGCCACCCAATCAGCGCTCACTGGATGTTGAGTTGTTTGAGCTGCCAAATCGAGCGCTCGTAGTACTGCGCGGTGCGCAGGGCGGCATCGTTGTCGTAGGGGAAGGCGATGAACAGCGGCCCTTTGGCTCGAACGGGAATGGGCTGGTCGTTGATCTTCCAAGCCATGACGACGGGATAGCGCTGAGCATCGCTCATGGGGATGGTGATTTGGTAGTTGTTGATGGCCACCGCTTGAATGTCCTTGCCTTGTGCGCCCACCGCGGCCAACACGTCGGAGAGTTTGGGCCCGGTGAACTTCACGGGCGTGCTGTACCAAGGCGTTTGGGTGGTGAAGCTGTGTTGTGGCAAGGCTTCGATCATCTTCAGGTCAAACACCGCTTGCTGGTTCGCGTTGTGCTTGGTGATGTTGCCGGTCACGGTCAGCACCACTTTCCCTTTGGGTGTGGCCAAAGGGGCGTTTTGCGCCCATGCCGACGCGCTGAACATGCCCGATACACAAACCCATGCACAAATCCAAGAACGCAATCTCATGGTGTTACTCCCTGTGGTGAAGCACGCATGATAAAGGACTACCCATTCGCTCAGGCATTGGAGATGCCCGAGGCGACGTGTCCCGAGGGCACGTGGCGTGAGGCGGATTCGATGTGGCCGGTTTGGTCGTCAAAGAAAAAGTCGGGTTCAAACTCGCGCAGGAACTCGCCTTTGGGCAAGCCGCCCAAGAACATCGCTTCGTCCACTTGGATGTTCCAGTTCATGAGGGTGCGGATCGCGCGTTCGTGCGCGGGCGCGCTGCGGGCGGTCACCAAGGCGGTGCGGATGCGCATGTGCGGCGTGCCTTCACTTTGCAAGCGGTGCAAGGCTTCCAGTAAGGGCTTGAAGGGGCCACCGCTCAGCGGCAACGTGGCTTTGCTGGCCTCGTGGGCCTGGAAGGCGCTCAGCCCCTCGGCTTGGAACACGCGCTCGGCCTCGTCGGAGAACAGCACCGCATCGCCGTCAAACGCGATGCGCACCTCGTGTGGGTGGGCGTCGCTGGCGTGCACCGATTGGGGGTAGACCTGGGCAGCGGGCACGCCCGCGTCGAGTGCGGCGCGCACATCGGCCAAGTGTGTTGATAAAAACAGGTTGGCCCGCAGGGGCTTGAGGTAGCGCCAGGGGGCTTGGCCGCGGGTGAAGCTGCCGCGCTGGATCGGCAGGCCGTAGTGTTGCGCCGAGCGAAACACGCGCATGCCCGAGACCGGGTCGTTGCGCGAGAGGATCACCACCTCCACGCGCTGCGTTTGGGCATCGTTGAAGGCCAGCAGTTTTTTCACCAATGAGAACGCCACGCCGGGGCGTGCTGGGGTTTCCAAGCGCTGCAACTGCAGGTCCATGTACTGGCGGTCATCGCCCTGCTCAAAGACGGTGTTCTCTTCTTCGAAGTCGAACAGGGCGCGCGAGGAAATCGCCACCACCAATTGCCCGTCGAGCGATGCGGCCATGAGCTCAGCTCCTCAAAAACAGGCGGTAAGCCGGGTTCAGGGTTTCTTCCACGTGCGGGTAGCCCAAGGTCGCCAAAAATTGGTCGAAGGCCTTGTTGTCTTTGGGCGGCACTTGCAAGCCCACCACGATGCGGCCGTAGTCCGCGCCTTGGTTGCGGTAGTGGAACAGCGAGATGTTCCATCCTGGGCGCATGAGGTTCAAGAACTTCAGCAAGGCGCCGGGGCGCTCGGGGAATTCAAAGCGCATCAATCGCTCGTCTTGCGACAAGCTGGAGTGGCCGCCGACCATGTGGCGCAGGTGCTCTTTGGCCAGTTCGTCGTGCGTCAGGTCCAGCGCCTTGAAGCCTTGTTTGTTCAAACGTTTGGCGATTTGGCTGCTTTCGCCTTTGGCTTGGGTGCTCAGGCCCACAAACACATGGGCTTGCGCCGCATCGATCATGCGGTAGTTGAATTCGGTGATGTTGCGTGGGCCACCGGGCAGGTCGCCGATGGTTTCCAAAAAGCGCTTGAAGCTGCCGCGCTCTTCGGGAATGGTCACGGCAAAGAGCGCTTCTTTTTCTTCGCCCACGTCGGCGCGTTCGGCCACGAAGCGCAAACGGTCGAAGTTCATGTTGGCGCCACACAAGATGGCCGCAAAGGTTTGGCCCTTGCATTTGTTGGCCGCCACGTATTGTTTGATGGCCGCCACAGCCAAGGCCCCGGCGGGCTCCACGATGGAGCGCGTGTCCACAAACACGTCTTTGATGGCCGCGCACACCGCGTCGGTGTTGACCTCCACAAAGGCGTCGACCAAACCGCTGGCCACACGGAAGGTTTCTTCGCCCACCAATTTCACCGCCGTGCCGTCCGAGAACAGGCCCACGTCGGGCAGGGTCACGCGCTGGTGCGCGGCGACCGACTGGATCATGGCGTTGGAGTCGTTCATCTGCACACCAATGACCTTCACGTCGGGGCGCACGGCTTTGATGAAGTTGGCCACGCCGCTGATCAAGCCGCCGCCGCCGATGGCCACGAAGACCGCATCCAACGGGCCGGTGTGTTGGCGCAGCATTTCCATGGCGATCGTGCCTTGGCCGGCGATCACGTCCGGGTCGTCAAAGGGGTGTACAAAAGTCAGGCCCTGTTTTTTCTCCAGGGCCACCGAGTGTTGGTAGGCGTCGGAGTAGCTCTCGCCAAAGAGCACCACTTCGCCGCCGAGTTGCTTGACGGCGTCGATCTTCACCTGAGGCGTGGTGGTGGGCATGACGATGACCGCGCGCGTGCCGAGTTTGCTGGCGCTGAGCGCCACGCCTTGGGCGTGGTTGCCGGCCGAGGCGCAAATGACCCCTTTTTTCAGCTGCACAGGTGTGAGATTTGCCATCTTGTTGTAGGCGCCGCGCAACTTGAAGCTGTGCACAGGCTGCTGGTCTTCGCGCTTGAGCAAGACGGTGTTGTTCAGGCGTTGACTCAATTGGCTGGCCCGCTCCAGTGGGGTGGCCACCGCCACGTCGTAGACCCGGGCATTCAAAATTTTGATCAGGTAATCGGCGGGGCTCAGGGATTGCGGGGCTTGGCGCGGGGCGGTGCGGTGCGTTTTGGCGGTCATGGGGCTTCCTCTGTGCGCATCATAAGCGCCGCCTCTGAGGACCAAAAAAAACCCGGGTGGCTGACGCCATCCGGGTTATGAATCCACCCCATAAGGGCAGAGGAGACAACCTTGAATACAATGCCCCAATTATAGGCAATGCCTTGCTGCATTGCAACATTTAAAACCCCCAACAGGACCCCCACATGGAATGCACCGTCACCTGGACCGGCGCCACCGGCACCCGCTCAAACATGGGTTTTGTTGCCGAAACCGGCAGCGGTCACGTGCTGACCATGGACGGTGCGCCCGACACCGCCAAACCCGAGAACGGCGGTGCCAACCTGGCCCCGCGCCCCATGGAAACCGTGCTGGCCGGCACCGGTGGCTGCACCGCTTACGACGTGGTGCTCATCCTCAAGCGCGGTCGCCACGATGTGCGCGGCTGCAGCGTCAAGCTCACCACCGAGCGCGCCGAGGTGGACCCCAAGGTCTTCACCAAAATCCACATGCATTTCACGGTGACCGGTCAGAACATCCCCGACGCGGCGGTGGAACGCGCCATCACCATGAGCCACGACAAATACTGCTCGGCCAGCATCATGCTGGGCAAAACCGCCGAGATCACCACCAGCTTTGAGGTGGTGAGCTGAATCAAATGCGGTGCGCCACCGTCGTCATGACCTTGGCCGCCGCGCGCATCACGCCCTGAACCGGTGCGGGCAGGGCCACGCCGCCTGAGCGCTGGGCTTCGCTGGCGTGGCGCGCTTCGTCGATCGCCATTTGGCGCACGATGGCGCGCGAATCGTGGTCTTGTGCGGGCAAGCGGTCCAGGTGGCTGTCCAAATGCGCCTCGACTTGGCGCTCGGTTTCCACCACAAAGCCCAAACTCACCCCACGCCCGGCCAAGCCCGCGGCCAAGCCAACCCCAAACGCCCCGGCGTACCAAAGCGGGTTGAGCAGCGAGGGGCGGCTGCCCAGCTCGCGCAGGCGGTCTTCGGTCCATGCCAAATGGTCGGTTTCTTCGTGTCCCGCGGCTTCGAGCTGGCGCGCCAAGGTTTCGCGGTCGGGCGCGCGGCCCAAGCGTGCCGCCAGAGCTTGTGCGCTGTAGAGCGCTTGGGCACACACCTCACCGACGTGGTTCACGCGCATGAGCGAGCCCGAGAGGGCTTTGTCTTCGGCGTTCAGCTCTGGAGTGGGGATGGCAGATGCGGGACGCGGCGTGGCACTTCGGTGTGCGGCAAAGAGCGTACGCAAGGCGCTGTCGGCGGCTGCGATGAAGGGATTGCTCATGAAATCCTCAAGTCGAAGGTAATAAATCTGTCATAAGTGACTGTATTTATTGTCATTTTTACATGATGTTGTTGTATTGCAACAATATATGACGGGTTTACCCTAAAAGTGACGGCCAGTCATATTCCTGTGCGGTTTGTTCTGGTTGAATAGTAGCAACTTCCCGATACGGAGGTTGGTGAGGGGGCAGAAATCCCCAAACCTCTTTTTTCAACCTTGGAGAACTTCTCAATGAAAAAGACCCTGATTGCTTTGGCTGCTGTTGCAGTTTCTTCCGCCGCTATGGCCCAAGTCACCGTTTCTGG
>JBFZCK010000267.1:0-3388 GCA_041307965.1 Burkholderiales bacterium
CCCAAGACGCGTTGCACAAAACGCTCGCCGTGGCGTTGCCAAGCGGCTTCGATGCGCCGCACGTCGCAGATGTCGTTGCCGATGCCCACGATCGCGGCGGCCAACTTCATGGGCGTTCCAAGCAAGCCAAATAGGCCTCAACGGTGGCGCTGTAGCCACGCTCCAAAGCGTCGGCCATCAGGGCGTGCCCGATCGAGACCTCGAGCACACCCGGCACCGCTTGGGCAAAGGCCGCGAGGTTGTCCAAATTCAAATCGTGTCCGGCGTTGACACCCAATCCCGCATCAATGGCGGCTTGGGCAGCCAAGGCAAAACGCTGCAACTGCGCGACGCGCTGTGGGGTGTGCCAAGCCGCGGCATAGGGTTCGGTGTAGAGCTCCACACGGTCGGCACCCACGGCGCGCGCCGCGGCCATGGCTGGGGCGTCGGCGTCCATGAACAGGCTCACACGGGCCCCCAACGCTTGGGCTTGGGCAATCAAGGGACGTAAGCGATCGGCGTCGGCGGGGAAAGCCCAACCGTGGTCGCTGGTGAACTGGCCTTCGCTGTCGGGCACGAAGGTCAGCTGGTCGACCCGTCCGCCCAAACGGACAACGGTTTGGGCCACGTCCATCAGGTTGTGAAAAGGGTTGCCCTCGATGTTGAATTCGCGTCCCGGCCAATCGCGCATGAGTTCGGCCAAATCCCAGACGTCTTGGGGTCGGATGTGGCGTTCATCGGGTCGGGGATGCACGGTGATGCCATGGGCCCCAGCGCTCAAACACAGCTGCGCGGCGCGGGTGACCGACGGGATGCCCAAATGGCGGGTGTTGCGCACCAAGGCAACTTTGTTGAGGTTGACCGACAAAGCGGTTCGGGGGTGAGCGGTCATGGCGGGGCGCGGTTGAGGGCTTGAACGTCGAGCATCAGTTGGCGGGTTTTGAACACCTGCACCCCGCTATGGTAGTGCAGCAAGGCGCGCAGGGGCCGGCGAAGGGACGCCGCGCAACTGGCGCAGGCCTGCCAAACGGCACGAGCGTCCTGCGTGTTGTCCAAGGCGGCTTGAAGCGCCAAGGCCTGTTCACCGGTGAGTGTGTGGGGCTCATGGGCACGCGCCAGTCGAAGCCCATTTTCAGCGTCAATGACGTAATGCGCTTGGGGCTGAACAGCGGCCAAGGTGCTGCCCTCGTGCGCCAAATCGGGCAAGAAGCCCACCTCGCGCAACAAGACCAGTTCAAAGGTACGCAACACCCAAGTCTGAGCCTCGACATTGGCCGCCAGCAACTCCACCGCGCTGCGGTAGTGGTCAAACAAACGTGGGTGGGGGTCATCGCGCGCGAGCAAACGCAAGAGCAATTCGTTGAGGTAGCTGCCGGCGAGCAAAGCGTCGCCCGTGGGCATGACGTGACCGCCCTGCCATTGGGCGGACTTCAGGGTGCGGACCTCGGCGTCACCGCCCCACGACAAGAGCAGCGGCTGCAAGGGCAGCAAGACCGGGCGGAATTGGGAGGTGGGGCGCTTGACCCCCTTGGCCACCAAGGCCATGCGACCGTGGTGGCGGCTGAACACCTCTAAGACCAGACTGGCTTCGCTCCAGTCGTAGCGGTGCAGCACAAAGGCAGGTTCATCGGTGTAGCGGCGCAGGGCCATCACTCATAACCGAAGGAGCGCACGCGCGCGTCGTCGTCGGCCCAACCCGATCGCACCTTGACCCACAGTTCCAAGAACACCTTGCAGTCCCAGAGCTTTTCCAACTCTTGGCGGGCTTCGGAACCGATGCGCTTGAGCTTCTCGCCCTTCTCGCCAATGACCATGCCTTTGTGGCCTTCGCGCTCGACCACGATGGTCGCGGCAATGCGCTTCATGCGGCCCTCTTCTTCGAACTTGTCGATGACCACGGTGGAGGTGTAGGGCAGCTCGTCGCCGGTCAGGCGAAAGAGTTTTTCGCGCACCATTTCGCTGGCCATGAAGCGCTCGCTGCGGTCGGTCAGGTCGTCGGGCGCGGCCATCCAAGGCTGCTCGGGCAGGTATTTCTCGCAAATGGCGAACAAGCGCTGGATGTCTTTGCTGTTCTTGGCCGACATGGGCACAAACTCGGCAAAGGGGTGGCGCTCTTGCATGCTGCGCAACCACGGGGCGAGTTCACCACGGCGGTGCACCAAATCGAATTTGTTGGCCAACAAAATCACCGGCACGTTGGCGGGCAACAGGGACAAAACCTTGGCGTCGGCCATGTTGAATTGGCCCGCCTCGACCACAAACACGATCAGGTCCACGTCGTTGACCGCGCCAAGCACGGTTTTGTTCAGCGCGCGGTTGAGGGCATTGCCGTGGCGGGTTTGGAAACCCGGCGTGTCCACGAACACAAACTGGCTGGCACCTTCGGTGCGAAAACCGGTGATGCGGTGGCGCGTGGTTTGCGCCTTGCTGGAGGTGATGCTGATTTTTTGACCGACCAAGGCGTTGAGCAAGGTCGACTTGCCCACGTTGGGTTTGCCCACGATGGCCACGTAACCGCAGCGCTGAGGGCCCACCGGATCTTCTGCTGGGGTCGCCGTGGCGCGCGCACCGCCCAAAGCTTGTGCCAACATGGCGTCGAGGTCGTTGGCGGGGGTCTTGGAGGTGGGTTTGGTCATGTGGTGAGGAGGTGTTCGAGCATCGCCGACGCTGCGGCCTGCTCGGCTGCGCGGCGCGAAGCACCAATGCCTCGCTCGCAATGGCCGGTTTCGGTGATCAGACATTCAACATCGAAAGTCTGGCGGTGGGCTTCGCCTTGGGTGCCCACCACGCGGTACTGGGGCAACTTCATCTTGCGCCCCTGCAACCATTCTTGCAAGGCGGTTTTGGGGTCTTTGCCCATGGCGCTCATTTGGGCGTTGAGCTCCAAGCCGCTGTACAAACGGCGCACCAAGGCGTTGGCGGCTTCAAAACCGGCATCGAGATAGACCGCGCCGATGATGGCTTCCAAGGCATCGGCCAAGATCGAGGGGCGTTTGTGGCCACCCGAGCGTTTTTCGCCGTCACCCAGTTTGAGCACTTGGGGCAAACCGATGCGCGTGGCGATGTCGAACAGGGTTTCTTGCTTGACCAGGTTGGCGCGCACACGGGACAAATCGCCTTCGGGCAAATCGGTGAGCTTTTCGAACAAGAGGCTCGAGACCGCCAGGCTGAGCACCGAGTCACCGAGAAACTCCAAGCGCTCGTAATGGTCGCTGGAGAAGCTGCGGTGGGTGATGGCGCGCTCGAGCAAGCGCGGCTGTTCAAAGCGGTGCTGCAAGCGGTCTTGCAAGGCCAACAGTTCCAAGCTCATGACCATGAGACCCCTGGTTGCGCCCAGCTCATTCAAAGCCGCCGATGCGACCGAGGTCGCCAAAGTTCATCCAGACAAAAAACGCGCGGCCCACGATGT
>JBFZCK010000268.1:0-4481 GCA_041307965.1 Burkholderiales bacterium
ACCGCGGAAAAAGTAAGAGGACAGGCGTTTCATGGTGCTGATTGTGATCCACCCATCCAGCTTTGGTTCGGCCATGAAAAAAGCGCCCGTAGGCGCTTGTTTCATTTTGGCGGAGAGGGAGGGATTCGAACCCTCGGTACGGAAACCGTACGCCTGATTTCGAGTCAGGTACATTCGACCACTCTGCCACCTCTCCTGTATCGGTGTCGTTTGTCGAAGCCGAGATTCTAACAGGGTGCGGGCTTCAATCAGAGTTCGATCAAGCGTGCGGTGCGCGCCAAGTGGCTGGCTTGTGAGCGGCTCTTCACGTTGAGTCGGCGGAACAAGCGCCACAGGTGAACCTTGACGGTGTGCTCGCTGATCTCGAGTTCGGTGGCGATGTCGCGGTTGCTCAGGCCACGGTCCAACAAGAGCAAGAGTTGCTTTTGGCGTTTGGACAGTTTGGTGGGCACCACGGGTGCTGAGCCGTCGTCGGCTTCGTCGGTGAGGTATTCGCGCAGCACGCGGCCAATTTCTTGGGCGCCGGCGGACTTTTCAACGTAAGCGTCGGCACCCACTTCGCGGGTGAGTTCGGCGTAGTCGCTGGCCGAGGAGGCCGAGACCACCACGATCACCGTGTCGGGCATGAGCTGGCGAATTTCACGCACAGCGGACACACCGTTGGTGTCGGGCATTTTCAAGTCCAAGCAAACCAACTCGGCTTCGCCGTGCTCGGCCAAGACCTTGGCCATGTTGCTCATGCGCTCGATTTCGACCACTTTGGCCGATGGGCGCAAGCGGCGGATCAAACCGCCGATGGCTTCGCGCATGAGGGGGTGATCGTCGATGACAAAGATGCTCATTTTTCGCACTTAAATGTTAATTTAGTGCAAAGTGTATCAGTTTGTTAGATTTGACATCTACTAAATTAACCCTTGTGCCACTGTGTTAGCCAAATAAGCAACAGTTTAGCACGGTCGTTCGGTAAAAAAGTGTTGCTTTTACCCCCCGTAAAGTTGGGAATCAGGGTTGAGAGAACGCCGCCAAGGCGGTGAGTACCAGGGCAGGTTCGACCTGCAGAAGCAAGTGACTTTTCCAGGTTTCAAGGGCTGCAGCCCCTTCTTGCTGGAGCGATTGGATGGCTTGAGCCGCTGTTTTGGGATGGTCAAAGGCGGTGCTTTCCAACAACAAGCCGCCTTTGGGATCCAGCAGTTTGAAATAGAACTTGCCATCGTCCCCTCGGTACTGCTTAAAACTACAAACAGCATTTTTATCAGTTTTGCTTTTCCCGCCAACGCTGGCGTTCAGTGGGCGCAAGCCCACGGCGTGCCGCAGCTGGGCCATGAAGGGGGTGGCGATGGCCCGGGCTTTGTCGGCGCCACGCTTCAAGGTGGCTTCGATGGCCGAGGGGTCTTTCATCAGTTGTTCGTAGACCTCGCGCATGGGCGCGATCTCTTGGTCCAAACGCTCGAACACCTGTTGTTTGGCTTCGCCCCAGGCGATGCCTTGGGCATAGGCTTGGGCAAACGCGGCGGTTTCTTCGGCGCTGGCGAAGGCTTGGTAGAGCTGGAACAGGGCCGAACCTTCGGTGGACTTGGGCTCTCCGGGGGCTTTGGAGTCGGTCACGATGCCCATGATCAGCTTGCGCAGCTGAGCGGGGGGCGTGAAGAGCGGAATGGTGTTGTCGTAGCTCTTGCTCATCTTGCGGCCGTCCAAGCCGGGCAGGGTGGCCACGTGCTCTTCGATCACGGCTTGGGGCGGTGTGAAGTGCTCGCCATACAGGTGGTTGAAGCTCGCGGCCATGTCGCGCGCCATTTCGATGTGCTGGATTTGGTCTCGGCCCACCGGCACCTGGTGGGCGTTGAACATCAAAATGTCCGCGCCCATGAGCACCGGGTACATGAAGAGGCCGGCGGTCACGCCCGCGTCGGGCTCTTCGCCCGCGGCGGTGTTTTTGTCGACCGAGGCTTTGTAGGCGTGGGCGCGGTTGAGCACGCCTTTGCCGGTCACACAGGTCAAGAACCAGGTCAGCTCGGGGATTTCGGGCACATCGCTTTGTCGGTAAAAGGTGACGTGCTCGGGGTTCAAGCCACAGGCCAGCCAGGTCGCGGCGATCTCCAGCGTGGAGCGCTGCACGCGCGCCGGGTCGCCCACTTTGATGAGGGCATGGTAGTCGGCCAAAAAGTAAAAGCTTTCAACGCCGGTCAAGCGGCTGGCACGCACCGTGGGCCGAATGGCACCCACGTAATTGCCCAAGTGGGGCGTGCCGGAGGTGGTGATACCAGTGAGAACGCGGGTGGTGGTCATGATCAAATCATCCAACTAAAAACAAACCAAAAAAATTCAGAGCAAGGCGCGCAAGGGCCACAGCACGGTGTCGATGCTTTGGTAGGTCCAAGCCATCAGCGGTCGCAGCCACAGACCGCCGACCACGCCGGTCAGCACCAAGGCCATGACGATAAAAAAGCCGTAGGGCTCCACGCGCGAGACGGCGATGGCCAGTCGCATGGGCAACAAGCCCACCAAGATGCGCCCGCCATCGAGTGGCGGCAGGGGAAACAGGTTGAAGGCGAACATCACCAGGTTGACCATGACACCGGCTTGGGCCATTTCCACAAAAAACACTTCGGCTTCTGGCTGGCTGTTGAGCACCAACCAAACCGCCGCCCAAACCAGGGCTTGAACCCAATTGCTGGCCGGGCCGGCCAAGGCCACCCACACCATGTCGCGCTTGGGGTGGTGCAAGCGCGAGAAATTCACCGGCACGGGTTTGGCGTAACCAAACAAAAACGCACCCGAGGTGGCGAAGTACAACAACAATGGCATGGCGATCGTGCCCAGCGGGTCGATGTGGCGCAGCGGGTTGAGCGAGATGCGGCCCAAACGCTGTGCGGTGTCGTCACCCCAATGCAGGGCCGCGTAGCCGTGGGCGGCCTCGTGCAAGGTGATGGCCAAGAGCACCGGCAGGGCATAGACCGTGACGGTGGTGATGATCTGTGCGATGTCCATGTCGGTCACAAGCCCAGCGCGGCCAAAGGGCCTCGACCGACGCGCAAGACCTCGGGGTCGTCGCCATCGCCCATGGGCGTGAGGTCAATCACCGTGGTGGGTTCGGCATGACAAGCGCCAGCATCGATGACGGCGGCCAGGTCGTGCTCGAAGCGCTCGCGAATGGCTTGGGCGTCGTTCATGGGCTCGGTTTCATCCGGCGCGATCAGGGTGGTGGCCAAGAGGGGGGCGCCGTGCAGTTCCAGCAAGGCTTGCAAAGTGATGTGTTCGGGCACGCGCAAGCCAATGGTTTTGCGCGCGGGGTGGCTCAGGCGACGCGGTACTTCTTTGCTGGCTTCCAAGATGAAGGTGTAGGACCCCGGTGTGGCCAGTTTGAGCAGGCGGAATTGGCGGTTGTCCACGCGGGCGTAGTTGGCCAACTCGCTCAGGTCGCGGCACAAGAGCGTGAGGTGGTGCTTGTCGTCCACGCCGCGGATGCGGCGCAGGCGCTCGGCCGCGGCTTTGTCGTCCAAATGGCAGACCAAAGCGTAGCTGGAGTCGGTGGGCACGGCGATGACGCCGCCTTGCTGCAAACCTGCCACGGCTTGCTTGAGCAAGCGGGCTTGGGGGTTGTCGGGGTGAACGTTAAAAAACTGGGCCATGGCCCTATTGTCGCCGCTGGGCGAGCCGGCTGCGGCTCAGTGGTGGACGCGGTGCTGCAGGGCTTCCCAGACGGGGGTCAGTTGCCCAGGCAAGTCGGGCAGGTGGCCCAAATCGGTGTGGCTTTCTTCGGGGCTGTGGAAGTCGCTGCCGCGAGAGGCCAACAAACCGAACTCGCGACAAAAGTCGCTGTACTTCACCACGTCGGCGGGGCCGTGGGCACCGGTGACCACTTCGACCCCTTGTCCGCCATGGGCCTTGAATTCGGTGAACAGCGCGAACTCTTCGTTGGCGGTGAACTTGTAGCGGCCGGGGTGGGCAATGATGGCCATGCCACCCGAGCGGGTGATCCAGCCCACCGCATCCGACAGCGTGGCCCAGCGGTGGGGCACATAACCGGGCTTGCCGTCGTTGATGTACTTGCGAAACACCTCGTTGGTGTCTTTGCAGACACCGGTCTCAACGAGGAAACGGGCGAAGTGCGTGCGCGAAATCAGCTCGGGGTTGCCGACGTATTGCAGCGCGCCTTCAAACGCCCCTTGGATGCCCACGCGTGCCAAACCATCGGCCATTTCGCGCGCACGCTGTTCGCGCCCGCTGCGCGTGGCATGCAAGCCCTCGAAGAGTTCGGCGTTCTGGTGGTCCATGCCCAAGCCCACGATGTGCACCGTCACGTTCAAAAAAGTGACCGAGATTTCGGTGCCGGTGAGGTAGGGCAGACCGACCGCACGGGCGGCGGCGATGGCGCGGGCTTGGCCGCCAATTTCATCGTGGTCCGTCATGGCCCACAACTCCACGCCATTGGCTTTGGCGCGCTCGGCCAAGGCCTCGGGTGTGAGGGTGCCGTCGGTGAC
>JBFZCK010000269.1:0-8298 GCA_041307965.1 Burkholderiales bacterium
GCCACGCCGCAGGGGTTGGCGTGTTTGACGATGACACAGGCGGTGTTCTCGAAGCTCTTCACACATTCCCACGCCGCATCGGCGTCGGCGATGTTGTTGTAGCTGAGTTCTTTGCCTTGCAGCTGCACGCCGGTGGCGAGCGAACCCGCAGCGGGGGTCAAGTCGCGGTACCAAGCGGCTTGTTGGTGGCTGTTTTCGCCGTAGCGCAGGTCTTGAACCTTGACGTATTGCTCGTTGAATTGGCCGCTGAACTGGGCGCGATCGGGTACGTAGGTTTCGCTGAGCTTCTCGGCTTCGAAGTTCACGCTGGAGAGGTAGTTGCTGATCGCGCCGTCGTATTGGCTGATGCGGTTGAACGCGGCCACAGACAAGGCAAAGCGCAGTTTGTCGCTGAGTTGGCCGTTGGCCTTCAACTCGTCGATCACGCAGGCGTATTGGCTGGCATCGGTCACCACGCCCACGTCTTTCCAGTTTTTGGCCGCGCTGCGCACCATGGCGGGGCCGCCGATGTCGATGTTCTCGATGGCGTCGGCCAGCGTGCAACCGGGCTTGGCCACGGTGGCTTCAAAAGGGTAGAGGTTGACGATCAACAAATCGATGGTGTCGATGCCGTGCGCCGTCAGAGCCGCCATGTGCTCGGGCGTGTCGCGACGGGCCAGCAAGCCGCCGTGCACCTTGGGGTGCAAGGTCTTGACGCGGCCGTCGAGCATTTCGGGAAAGCCGGTGACTTCGGCCACTTCGGTCACGGGCAGGCCTTGGTCGGCCAAGAGCTTGGCGGTGCCGCCGGTGGAGATCAGGCCCACGCCCAAAGCGTGGAGTTGCTGAGCGAGTTCGACGATGCCGGTTTTGTCAGAGACGGAGATCAGGGCGCGCATGGTGGTGTTCGTTTCCAAAAAACAAAATTAATAAATCATTCGACGAGGCCGTGCTCAAGCAGCTTCTTGCGCAAGGTGTTGCGGTTCAAGCCAAGCCATTGCGCCGCGCGCGACTGGTTGTGGTCGGCCTTGGCCATGACCACTTCAAGCAGCGGCGCTTCGACGGCTTTGATGAGCATGTCGTGCAGGTTGGTGGGTTCACTCTCCCCCAACACTTCAAAATACGTTTCCAGGCTTTTGCGCACGCTGTCGTGCAGGTATTGGGTGCTCATGCGGCCAACTTCCAGTTCAAATTTTCAAGGGGATCGCCATGGGCGCTGGGGGCGTCCAGCCCCGCTTGCCAAGCGTCAAAGCTCTCGGCCACGCTGCGCAGTTGGGCTTCGCAGCTGTCCAAGGTGTTGATGTGTTGGCGAAAACGCTCGGCGGCGTCGGGGACCAAACCCTCGGGCAAGGGCAAGGCGTCAACGTACCAACCGAGGTGTTTGCGCGCGCTGCGCACGCCGGTGTACTCGCCGTACAGATCGTAGTGCTCGTGCAGGTGCTCGATGAGCCAGCCGCGGATCTCGGCCAGCGTGGGTGGCGCCAAGTGCTCGCCGGTGTCGATGAAATGCGTGATTTCGCGAAAAATCCACGGCCGGCCTTGCGCGGCGCGGCCGACCATGACGGCGTCCACGCCGGTGCGCGCCAGCACATCGCGAGCCGCCTCGGGGCTGTTGATGTCGCCATTGGCCACCACCGGTATGCGCAGCAGCGACTTGATGTGCGCCACGGTCTCGTGTTCGGCTTGGCCTTGGTAGCCTTGTTCGCGCGTGCGCCCGTGCACGGTGAGCATGGCAATACCGGCTTCTTGTGCGGCCAGGGCCAAGACCGGCGCGTTGCGCGCCGAAGCACACCAACCGGTGCGCATCTTCAAGGTCACGGGCACGCCGTGGGGCGCGGCGGCTTGCACCACCGCCTCGACGATGTGCAGGGCCAAGCGTTCGTCTTGCATCAGGGCCGAGCCGGCCCATTTGTTGCAGACTTTTTTGGCCGGGCAACCCATGTTGATGTCGATGATTTGTGCGCCGCGGTCGATGTTGTAACGGGCCGCGTCGGCCATCATCTGCGCATCGGTGCCCGCGATTTGCACCGCGATCGGGGCGGTCTCACCGTCGTGGTTGGCGCGGCGCGAGGTCTTGAGGCTTTTTTGCAGGTCCGGGCGCGAGGTGACCATCTCGCTCACGGCATAGCCCGCACCCAGCCGTTTGCACAAGGTGCGAAACGGCCGATCGGTCACGCCGGCCATGGGCGCGACGAAGGTCCGATTGGGCAAGGAATAGGGCCCGATGTGCATGGGAGTGGGAGAATGGTCAGAAGAGCGCGGGAGGGGCATTGTAACTGCCTACTTTTTCAGCAAACCAACAACACCTGTCATCCCCATGCAAGAAACCCTCATGAGTTGGCTCCACGTCCTGGCCTTGCCCGAGGTGGGGCTGTCCACGGTGTTTGTGGTGGCCTTCATCTCGGCCACCCTCTTGCCCATGGGCTCCGAAGCCGTGGTGTTTGCCATGGTCACGATGCAACCCGATCTTTTTTGGGCCACCGTGCTGGTGGCCACGGCGGGCAACACCTTGGGCGGGGCGGTGAGCTGGTGGATGGGCTGGGGGGCGCACCAAGCGGTGGACAAGGTGCGTGGCCAGCGCAGCGAGACCCAAGCCCTGCAGTGGCTGCGCCGCTGGGGGCCCAAAGCCTGTTTGATGAGCTGGTTGCCGGTGGTGGGTGACCCGCTGTGTGTGGTGGCGGGTTGGATGAAGTTGCCGTTTTGGCCCTGCGTGGCCTACATGGCGGTGGGCAAATTCGCCCGCTACGTGATCCTGACTGGGGCGCTGGTGTGGGCTGTGCCCACCGACTGGCTACCGTGAGTTCCAAGCGAAAAAAAACCGCACCGGGTGAGCGGTGCGGTTTTTTTCATGGCGCGTTCAGCGTGCTTGCTGGGTGCCCGTGACGTCCACTTCCACGCGGCGATCGGCGCGCAAGCAGGTGATCAGCTTTTGGCTGGCGACCACACCTTTGCACTCACCAAACGGTGTCTCGGGTTGGGTCGAACCCGCACCCGCCACCGTCACCAAGCTGGCCGCCACACCACCGTTTTGCACCAAGTAATCGCGCACCGATTGGGCACGACGGGTGGAGAGTTCGGCGTTGTAGGCCTGGGTGCCCAAGCGGTCGGTGTGACCCGTGACTTGGATGGACTGCACGTTCACGTCCTTGAGTTCCACCACCAGCTTGTCCAACGCGCGTTTGCCATCGGACTGCAAAGCGTCTTGGTCAAAGCCAAACAAGGAATCGGCTTGCAGCTTGACTTGCATCAGGGGCTTGGCAGCAGGTTCCACCACGGGTGCTGGCGCTGGGGCTGGAGCGGGCGGCGCCACAGGGGCTTGTGCGATGGGCTGGGGCGTGCTGTAGACCGGTGGCACGTAAGCAGTGCGCATGCCTTTGGCCTTGGGCATCGGACCACCAAAACGGTAAACCAAGCCCACCGAGATCAGGTCCACGTTGTCGCGCTGGCCGACTGCGTCAGTGACGTGGTAGCGCTCACCTTCCAAGCGCATGGACAGCGCAGGTGTGAAAGCGTATTGGGTGCCGAAGCCATATTTGTACTGGGTGTCGCGCTCGTTGCTGGAACTGTTGCCACCCGTGCCGTTGAATCGACCTTTGGTCTCGGCATAGGCCGCGCCCACTCGACCCAACAAAGACCAGTTCTCGGTGACGGGCAAGGTGCCCACCAAATCCACGTTCAAGCCGCGGATATCGGTGGTACCAGAGACCGCGCCCAGCGGTGCGGTGCTGGCGTCAAAGCCAAAGCGGCCCAAATCAAAATAACCCGCTTCCATGGCCCAGTTCTCTGAGAACGGAATGCCGATGAAGGCTTTGTAGGCGTTGCCACGGGTGTCTTCGCTCAACATGTCACTGGAAAAACCAGCGGGCATGCGACTTTGGGCAGCGTGGTCGTTGTCGAGCTTGGCCTTGGACTCGCCAATGCTCACGCCCATGTACAGGTCGTTGTCGTTGGTATTGGCTTGCGCGAACAGCAGCGGGCTGAACACCGCGGCCAAGGTGAGCACCAACAAGCGGGGTTGCAAATTCAATCGTTTCATATCGTGTACTCCAAAAATAGGCGAAATGCCTGGGTGACAAATCCCAATGTAGGCAGCCGCATCGCTTCCGTCTGTGGGCTGGCGCACCAAAGGCGACAGCGATGTGTGAAACCATGAATACAGCAACAGTTTTCAGTTAAAGACCTTTTCATGCGATAGATCAAAGTCAATTCGCAGAATTGACAGATCATGTTGTTTGAAGCCTTTTGTTTTAAATGGCCGGCATGTCACCCCGAACGGAACCCCATGACTCGCAACCCATCCCCATCGACGCGCCCAGTGGGCCCGTCTCCATGACGGGTCACACCCATCGATCCAGTAACCAACTCTTGGCCTGCTTGCCTGAGGCCGAATGGGCACGCTTGATGCCCTTGTTGATGACGGTGGATTTGCCCTTGGGTGAATCGCTGCACGTCTCAGGCAACCCCTTTCGTCATGTTTACTTCCCCCTCAGCGGTTTGGTGGTCTTGCACGGTTTGGTGGAAAACGGCAACTCTTCGGTGCTCTCACTGGTCGGGTGCGAGGGCTTTGTGGGGGTGTCGAGCTTCATGGGTGGGCAGTCGACCACCAACAGCAACGCCACGGTCTTGGCTGCAGGTACTTTCATGCGCATGCGCAGCGCCGACTTCCTGCAAGAGTTCGAACAATCGGTACCCCTCTTGCACCTGCTGCTGCGCTACACGCAAGCGCTGATCACACAAATGGCGCAAACCTCGGTGTGCAATCGCCACCACACGGTGGACAACGCGTTCAGCCGCTTGTTGTTGCTGAGCTTGGACCGTTCGACGGGGAGTGAGTTGCTGCTGACGCACGAACAAGTGGCCAACCTGCTGGGCGTTCGCCGAGAAGGTGTGAGCGAAGCCGCCATGCGCTTGCAGCGCCAAGGCTTCATCAGCTATTCGCGCGGACACATCCAAGTCTTGGACCGCCCCGGCATCGAGGCTGGCACCTGCGAGTGTTACAAGGTCATCAAAACCGAATACGATCGCCTGCTGCCCATGCGGCTCGCCGTTTGATCACCCTCTCAATCAAAAGCCCCCCATGATTGCCCTGTTTGTCTGATGCCACCGCCCCGTCGCCCGTGCCCCATGGCCCACGCACGGTGGGCATCGGTGCATCGGCCGGTGGCTTGGTGGCCTTGGAGCAATTCTTCGAACACCTGCCGCTGAACACGGGTTTGGCCTTTGTGGTGGTGCAGCACACCAGCCCAGAACACAAAACCCTGTTGGGTTCTTTGCTGCAACGGGTGACGGCCCTGCCCGTGCGAGACGCACACAACGGCGTGGTCCTGGCCCCCAACCATATTTACGTCATGCCCACGGGCGGCGACTTGCGGGTTCTGCGCGGCTGCTTGCATTTCCACGCCACCCACGCCCGCCAGAACCTGCCCTCACCGATCGATGCTTTGCTGATCTCGCTGGCGCAAGACCAAGGGGCGCGAGCGGTGGGCGTGGTTTTGTCGGGCATGGGGCACGACGGCACCTTGGGCTTGCAAGCCATTCACGAAGCGGGCGGTTTGTGTTTGGCGCAGCAGCCCAACACCGCGGCGTTCGACTCCATGCCCCAAAGCGCCATCGATGCCGCGGTGGTCGATGTGGTGGCGTCCCCCCAAGAGATGATCCCGCTGATTTTGGAGCGACTGGCTTCCACGACCGATGGTTTGCTCAGCATCGTGGCGCTGCTGCACCAACACCTTCAACACGATTTTTCACTCTACAAACCCAGCACGTTGCAGCGCCGCGTCGAGCGGCGCATGCACGTGCACCAATTGGCCAGCATGGCCGACTACGTGGCCTACTTGGGCGACAACACGCAAGAGCGGGACCTCTTGTTTTCGGAAATGCTCATTGGCGTGACCTCGTTCTTCCGTGACGAGCCCGTGTGGCAAGACCTGGTCGATCAGGTCTTGCCGACCTTGGTGGCCGCACCACGGCCTGGTCCATTGCGTGCGTGGGTGGTGGGTTGCTCCACGGGCGAAGAGGTTTACAGCTTGGCCATGGTCTTGAAAGAAGCACAAGACGCGCACCCCCTGTCGACAACGGCGGTGCAGATTTACGCCACCGACCTGAACCCCGCGGCCATCGCCGTGGCCCGCAAAGGTTGGTACTGCGAGCACGCCATGGCGGCGGTCAACGACGAGCGGCGAGCGCGGTTTTTCACGCCGCACGAAGGCGGCTTCAGCATCCACCCAGACATCCGCGCCATGGTGATGTTTGCGCGGCACGACGTCATCAGCGACCCCCCATTCACCCGGCTCGACCTGCTGCTGTGCCGCAACGTGTTGATCTACTTCAACGCCACCCTGCAGCGGCGCTTGATCCCCTTGTTTCACTTCAGCCTGCGCGCCGCGGGTGTGCTGGTCTTGGGCAGTGCAGAGACGGTGGGGCGCACACCGAACCTCTTCAAGTCTTTGTCGCCCAAGTCGCGTTTGTACCGCCGCCTGGAGCCCAGCGCCGCACCTGGCGCGGTGGTCTTTCCCGTTTCTCGTCGTGCCCCTGCACGCACCCCCAACCAGGAGTTGCCCGTGCCCACATCCGCCTCTGCGCCCCCCCGCAACTTGCAGTCGCTGGCCGACCAGCTGTTGTTGCAAACCTTCTCGCCCGCGGCCGTCATGGTCAACCCCTTGGGCGACATCGTCTACATCAGCGGACGCACCGGCCAATTTTTGGAACCCGCCGCCGGCAAAGCGAACTGGAACATCCACGTCATGCTGCGCCCGGACATCCGCGCGCCCATCGCCATGGGCTTGGCCGAAGCCTTACAAACCGGCCAAGCGGTGGTGCTCAACGGCTTGCCGATTCAAGGTGATGAACACCGTTTGCTGCAAGTCACCGTTCACCCCTTGCAAAGCCCCGCCTCATTGGCGGGCATGGCCATGGTGATTTTCAAAGAATGGGACGTGCCCACCGTGGCCCCCGACGATCTGACGCACCCCCACGCCAGCCTGCACGCCAAGCTGCACAGCGCCAACACCACGCTGCAAACCTTGCGCCACGAAATGCAGTTATCCAAAGACCACATGCTCGCGCTCAACGAGTCGCTCAAGGTCAGCAACGAAGAGCTGCAGATGACCAACGAAGAGATGACCACCTCCAAAGAAGAGGCTCAGTCCATGAACGAAGAACTGCAAACCATCAACACCGAATTGCAAACCCGCCTGGACGATTTGGCCTTGGCGCAAAGCGACATGCAAAACCTGCTCAACAGCACCGACATCGCGACGCTCTACCTGGACAACGAGCTCAACGTGCGGCGCTACACCGAGCAAGCGGTGGGCCTGTTCCATTTGCGCGAAGCCGATGTGGGCCGTCCCTTGAGCGACTTGGCCAACACGCTGGATTACCCGCAACTGCAAGACGATGTCAAAGACACCCTGCGCACCTTGGAGCCTTGCACCAAGTCGGTGACAGCAGCCGACGGGCGTTGGTTTTCGGTGCGCATCATGCCCTACCGAACCCTGGCCAATGTGGTCAACGGCGCGGTGTTGACCTTCATTGACATCAGCAACGCCAAGGCCTTGGAGTTTCGCTTGCGACAAGCCAATTTACCCACCGACCCCTCGAACAGCTCCACATGAACACGCCACAACCCCTGCATTTCCACCAACAATCGAGCCTGCGCGAACGCGCACAAACCCTCATTCAAGTCAAGGGCGCTGGCTTCAACATGGCCAAAGACGCCAGCGTCGCCTTGCGCGTGTTGTTCGACTTGGCCTCGTCGCCCGACACGGCGGTGGACGCCATCACACTCTTGCACGAGTTGCAGGTGCACCAAGTGGAGTTGGACTTGCAAAACGAAGAGCTGCAGTCCTCTCGGGTGGATTTGGAATCGGCCTCGGAGCGCCAACTGCAGCTGCTGGAGGCGTCTCCCAGCGCGCAGCTGGTGCTCGACAACCAGCACCACGTGCTCGAGTGCAACGCCCACGCCATGGCGTGTTTGAAGCACACCCTGCCCACCTGTTCGGGGCAAGCGCTGACCCAATGGCTCACGCCCGAGCAATCGCCACAGGTGCAGGCTTGGCTCACCCATGCCCAGCACAGCCCCGACGCACGGTCGATGCACGTGGTGTTGCGCGTGCCGGGTCAGGCCGATCGTGCGGTCTGTGCCTCGGCGCGGTCCAACCCCTTGGAGTCAGGTGTTCTGCTGGCTTGGGTCGACATGCCCACGGTCTCAGTTCAAAGTGCCGTGTGAATCCATGGCAAAAACCAAACCCAAGGTCAAGGTATCGGGCAGCACGTACACCACGCCCGCCGTCCCTTTAAAAGCGGGGCGCACCACGCTGCGCC
>JBFZCK010000270.1:0-5327 GCA_041307965.1 Burkholderiales bacterium
ACGCCAGCACGCGGTAGCAGTCGTCCACGCTGGGCACGACCACGCGCAGTGCGCGGATGTCGAACACATGGTCAAAACGCAACGACTTGCCGCGCATTTTTTTGACGATGCTGTAGATGTGTTTGGGCCGGCCCTGCACTTCGGCGTTGACGCCTTGGGCGTGCAAGGCGCTGTGCAGGTCTTGGCGCACCTGCTCGACGTGGGCTTCTCGCTCGACGCGTTTTTCGTCGAGCAGCTGAGCCACCTCTTTGTAGGTTTGGGGTTCCAGAAAACGGAAGGCCAGGTCTTCGATTTCCCACTTGACCTGCCAAATGCCCAAGCGGTTGGCCAGTGGCGCGAAGATGTGCAGCGACTCGCTGGCCAGCGCCGGACCAGGGTTTTGGCGGCTGAGCGCAAAGTGGCGTAGGGTTTGCAAGCGCGAAGCCAAGCGCAGCATGACCACGCGCAGGTCGCGCGAAAACGCCAGCAGCATCTTGCGCACGTTTTCGGTTTGTTGCGCGTCCAGCGCGCTGCTGCCCGAGGCCTTGCTGCGCGCTTGGCGCTGCAGTTGAACGAGCTTGGTGGTTTCCACCGCCAAGTCGGCTTGGTTGTCGCCAAAGGCTTTGGCGATCACGTCGTGCGGGCGGTTGAGGTGTTGGCAGGCGTAGACCAAATAGGCCGCGGCCTGCATGGCTTCGGAGCCGCCCATGTCGCGCAGGATTTGCGCCACGGCCTCGGCGTGCTGCCAGGTGTTCTCACCGGTGTCGAGCTGCTCACCCGACAAGAGCGGCTCGGCGAAGGCGCGCGCACGCGCCAAGGCGGCGGCGTCCAGCGGCAGGTCGTGAGCGGTCGCCGCGGCCAAAGCCGAGGGCGCGGCGTTGCTCACCGAAGAAAACGAGGACTTCATGGCGCCAATAAAAAGTCGCACACGGCCTGCACTTGGTCGGGGGCGACCAAGGTGGGTGCGTGGCCCACACCGGCGAATTCCACGCAACGCGCACGCGGGCCGCGTTGGCCCATGGCTTGTGCGGTGGCGCGGCTGAGCAAGTCGGAGTCGGCACCGCGCAGCAACAAGGTGGGGCATTCGATGGCGTCGAACATGGCCCACATGGCGGCTTCGCCCGCGCTGATGGCTTGGCGCGCGGCCTCTTCGCTGGCAGCTTGGGCCATGGCCTCAAAGGGATGCGCGATCTTGGGGTCGTAGTGCAAACCGAAGCGGCCGTCGGCGCGCTGTCGCAGCATGGGGCGCGACAAGGCCCGCCATTGCTCGGGCGTGTGAGGGCCAAAGCTGGCGCTGATGCTGGCCAGGTAAGCCACGGCTTGGTCTTCGGTGTCGAAGCTGGGGTTCTTGCCCACGTAGTCGCCGATGCGCTTGAGCGAGGTCCACTCGAGCACTGGGCCCACGTCGTTGAGCACCAAGCGGCGCGGCGCAAAAGCGGGCTGAGCGGCCAAGACCATGCCGATGAGCCCGCCCATGCTGGTGCCGACCCAGTCGATGAGCGCCTCGGGGTGCGCGGTGCGCCACTGCATCAGCAGCTGCGCGATGTCGGCCACGTAGGTGCCGACGTGGTAGCCGCTGGCGTCTTCCAGCCAATCGCTGTGGCCGCGCCCGGCCACGTCGATGCTGATGACGCGGGCATGAGGCTGCAGGGCTTGGGCCAGCACATCGAAGTCGCGCGCTTGGCGCGTGAGGCCGTGAACACACAGCACCCATTGGCGGCTGGTCGGGTTGTCACAAGGCCAGACCCAGCTGGCCACGCGGCGGGCCGCGCCACCCGGGGCCTTCAGGCCTTGGACGGTGTCATATTGGAGTAGGGGAAAGGTCATAAACTTGTCCATCATCGTAATGCAACGGAGTTCCCCGCATGTTGAAGAACAAAACCGCCCTCGTCACCGGATCCACCAGCGGCATCGGCCTGGGCATCGCCAAGGCCTTGGCCCGTCAGGGCGCCAACATCGTGCTCAACGGTTTCGGCGATGTCGAAGGCCCCAAGGCCGAGATCGCGGCCTTGGGCGTGAAGGTCGCCTACCACGGCGCGGACATGAGCCGCGTGGACCAAATCGAAGACATGGTGAAGTTCGCGCAAGCGCAGTGGGGCTCGCTGGACATCTTGGTCAACAACGCGGGCATTCAGCACGTGAGCAAGATCGAGAACTTCTCCACCGAGCGCTGGGACGCGATCATCGCCATCAACCTCTCCAGCGCCTTCCACTCCACGCGCTGCGCCCTGCCCGCCATGCAAGCGGCCAACTGGGGCCGCATCATCAACGTGGCCTCGGTGCACGGTTTGGTCGGCTCGGCCGAGAAGTCGGCGTATGTGGCGGCCAAGCACGGTGTGGTGGGCCTGACCAAGGTCACCGCGCTGGAAAACGCCACCACTGGCGTGACCTGCAACGCGATTTGCCCCGGTTGGGTGCTCACGCCACTGGTGCAAAAACAGGTCGACGCCAAGGCCGCCGCGCTGGGCTTGTCCAACGAGGACGCCAAGAAGGTGTTGTTGGGCGAGAAAGAGCCCTCGATGCAATTCACCACGCCCGAAGAGTTGGGCGAGCTGGCGGTGTTTTTCTGTTCGGCCGCGGGCAACAACGTGCGCGGCGTGGCGTGGAACATGGACGGCGGCTGGGCCGCCCAATAAACCCAGGTAACGCGCTCAGCCCACGCGGCTGATCAGCGCCACGGCCCGGGCCTCCATGGCCCGGCCTTCGCCCACCGGGCCCATCTTTTCAGCGGTTTTGGCTTTGACGTTGACGCAAGCCAAGTCCACGCCCACGGCCAGCGCGATGTTGCGGCGCATGGCGTCGATGTGCGGTGCGAGCTTGGGCGCTTGCGCCACCACCGTGCTGTCGATGTTGCCAATCTCAAAGCCAGCCGCCCGCACACGCGCTGCGGCTTCGCGCAACAACACCAGGGAGTCCGCGCCTTTGAAGGCGGGGTCGGTGTCGCTGAAGTGGCGGCCAATGTCGCCGAGCGCGGCCGCGCCGAACAAGGCGTCGGTGATGGCGTGCAGCAGCGCGTCGGCATCCGAATGGCCCATCAGGCCCGTGGGGTGCGGGATGTGCACACCGCCCAAAATCAGGGGCCGACCGGCCACCAAGGCGTGGGTGTCCCACCCTTCTCCAACGCGAATCGAGATGCTCATGAACGGCTCCGGATGAGGGCTTCGGCCAAAGCGAAATCTTCTGGCCAAGTGACTTTGATGTTGTGGGTGCTGCCGCGCACCAAGCGCGGCGCGTGGCCTTGCGCTTCGATGGCGCTGGCCTCGTCGGTGATGCCGACAAAGCCTTGGGCTTGAGCGGCTTGCAAGGCGGCTTGTAGGTGGCCCACGCGGAACATTTGCGGGGTTTGCGCCAACCATTGGTGCTGGCGGTCAACGGTGCGCAGCACGCGGCCATCGACCTCGGCCTTCAAGGTGTCGGGCACGGGCACAGCCAAGAGGCCGCCGACCGGGTCGCCCCGCACGGCGTCGATCAGCGCATCGATATCGCTGGGCGAGACCAAGCAACGCGCCGCGTCGTGCACCAGCACCCAGTCGTTCGCTTGGGCGCCGTGCGCCACCAAGGCCGACAAGCCTTGAAAGACGCTGGCCGCGCGCGTGTCGCCGCCGCAGGGCGCCACCGAGGTGCGCGCGTCATCGGGCGCGTTCAAGCGGACCCATTGGCCGTCGTCGGGCGCGATCACCACCAACACGTGGGCCAAGCGGGGCACCGCGCGCAGGGCGTCCAAGGTGTGCAAAACCAAGGCCCGGCCAGCCAAGGTGGTGTATTGCTTGGGCAGCGCCGTGCCCGCCCTGGAGCCGGTGCCAGCGCAGGGCACCAAGGCATAACAACGGGGCTCGGGGCAAGGTTTCATGCGCCCATTTTAGAATCGAGTTGAACAGCACCCTTCCCCCCTCCCGAACAGGCAGGGGGGTTTTGTGTTGATACCCACAGGACTCGCATGCAATTCCCTCCCCTCAAAGCCGGTCAACGCCACACCCTGCCGCGCCCGTTTGGCAGCGCCGACGCCCTGGCGCTGGGCCGCTTGGCCGAACGCGAACAGGCGCAGGGGCGCTTGCTCGCCATCGTCACGACCGACGCCAGCGACGCCCAACGCTTGCAAGACGAGTTGGCGTTTTTCTCGCCCGGCGTGCGCACCGCCTTGTTCCCGGATTGGGAAACCCTGCCCTACGACACGTTTTCGCCGCACCAAGACCTGATCTCAGAGCGCCTGGCCACGCTGTGGCGCATCTTCGGTCACGGCGGGCAGCGCGACGCCGACGTGGTCATCATCCCGGCCACCACGGCCCTGTACCGCTTGGCACCGCCCGCGTTTTTGGCCGCCTACACCTTCGAGTTCAAGGTCAAGCAGCGCTTGAACGAAGCGCAACTCAAGAGCCAGCTGACCTTGGCGGGCTACCAACACGTCACGCAGGTGGTCAGCCCCGGCGAGTACGCGGTGCGTGGCGGCTTGATCGACCTCTTTCCCATGGGCTCGCTGGTGCCTTACCGTGTGGATTTGTTCGACGACGAGATCGACTCCATCCGCACCTTCGACCCCGACAGCCAGCGCAGCCTCTACCCCGTGCCCGAGGTGCGTTTGCTGCCAGGGCGCGAGTTCCCGATGGACGACGCCGCGCGCGCGCTGTTTCGCCAACGCTGGCGCGAACTCTTGGACGGCGACCCAACCAAAAGCCGCATTTACAAAGACATGGGCAACGGCGTGGCCACCGCGGGCATCGAGTACTACCTGCCGCTGTTTTTTGAAGAAACGGCCACCGTGTTCGACTACCTAGGCGAGCAGGCTGGCGTGGTGCTGCACGGCGACGTGGAGCCAGCCTTTCAGCGCTTTTGGCAAGACACGCAAGACCGCCACCGTTTGCTCCAAGGCGACCCCGAGCGCCCGGTGCTGCCGCCCAGCGCCTTGTTTTTGAGCTCGGAGGCGTTTCACCAACGCGTGCGCGAACACCCGGTTTGGGTCTTGAAAACGCAAACTGAATCGGAAACCGACCCCGATTGTTTGGCTTTGCCGGATGTGGCCGCGGTGCGGGGTGCGAGCGATCCGTTGCTCAAGCTCAAGACGCACATGGGCGTGAGTGGGCACCGGGTGTTGATCTTGGCCGAGAGCGATGGGCGGCGCGAGAGCCTGTTGGACTTCATTCGCGCCAGTGGCTTGAGCCCGCCAGCGTTTGACAGCTTGAACGAATTCGTGGCGAGCGACGAGCGCATCGGCATCGCCACGGCCGCACTACACACGGGCTTTGCTTGGCTGGAGCACGCGGTGGACTTGGTCACCGAGACCGAGCTGTTCGCGGCCAACGGCGCGGCGCGACGACGGCGCAAACAAGAACAGGTCAGCGATGTGGAGGCGC
>JBFZCK010000271.1:0-2948 GCA_041307965.1 Burkholderiales bacterium
AATTCGGGGAAGTCCAAAAATGGCACGAGGTAATCCACCGGTGCGGCCATGCCCAAGTACATCACTTCAGCCCGGGTGCGGATGTCGATCATCAACACCTTGGCGCCTTGGTCTTTCTTCAAGGCGGCCGCTTCGGTGGCCGTGAGGTGCCAGCCCGATGCGCTGCGTTTGGCGGGTGGGACTTGGTCGAGTTCGATGGCTTGTGCTGAGCTCCAGAGCAGGCCAGCGGCCAGGGTCAGTGCAAACGTGGTGCGGTGCATGTGTTTCATTTGAGTTGCCCCAAGTAAGTGGCGACGGCTTGTAATTCCAACTCGTTCATGTTGTTGGCGATCAGGCCCATGACTGAGGCGTCGTTGACGCGTTGGCGTTCGGCAAAGCCGCGCATTTGCGCGACGATGTAGCCCGGGTGTTGACCGGCCAAACGAGGCAAGGTCTTGGTGCCGCGCGCATCAGTGCCGTGGCAGGACAGGCAGGCGGGCAGGGCGTTGAAGGCGTTGCCGCGTTCAAAGACGTAGCGTCCCACGCCGCTGAGCAAGACGTCTTCGCTGGGGGTATGTCCCGCACTTTGTTTTTCGTAATAGAACGCCACGGCGCGCATTTGGCTGTCCGTGAGTCGGTTCGCCTGGGTCTTCATGACCGGACTATCGCGCTGGCCGCTGGCAAAGTCTTTCATTTGCTTGATCAGGTATTGCGCGTTTTGCCCAGCCAAACGCGGAAATTTGTCGGTACCGCTTTGCCCTTGTGGACCATGGCAAGACGCACATTGCGCTTGTGTCAGTCGCTCACCTTCGATCAAAACTGGGTTGGCCAAAGCAATGTCCCAACCCATAGCCAACAAGGCCAAGGCGGCGGTTAACGGTTTCCACATAGGGAGTCTCCAATACACAAGCCCCAACCGGTCTTGGTTGGGGCTGGGGTCAACACGATCAAACGGTCAGTTGAAAGGCGTGGGGCGTGGGGTTTTGTCCGACGATGGGGGCAGGATGGGCAGGCGGAAGATGGGCTGCTCACCGGTCAGGGTTTTCAAGAAAGCCACGATCTGCTCGTTTTCGGTTTTCGTGAATTGCTTGCCCAGTTGCAGGCGACCCATCACGTCCACCGCTTGACCCAAGGTATCGGACATGCCGTCGTGGAAGTAGGGGTAGGTCAACTCCACGTTGCGCAGCGTAGGCACTTTGTAGTTGAAGCGATCGGCGTCTTTGCCGGTGACCGCAGCGCGGCCTTCGACGTTGCCTTTGTAGGGCTCAACCACGCCCATTTTTTGGAAGGAGTTGCCACCCAAGTTGGGGCCGTTGTGGCAAGCCACACAGCCGCTCTCATTGAAGAGTTTGTAGCCAGCCAATTCGTCTTTGGTCATCGCGGTCTTGTTGCCCAAGAGGTATTGGTCAAAACGCGAATTGGGCGTGACCAAAGTCTTCTCGAACTCGGCGATGGCGTCGGTGACTTGGTCGATGTCGATCTTGTCTTTGCCGAACACCAGCTTGAATTCGCGCTGGTAAGCGGGGATGGAGGCCAGCATGTCGATAGCCAAGGTGTGACTGAAGGCCATTTCACCAGGGTTGGCGATCGGGCCTCCAGCTTGCTCTTTCAAGTCAGCGGCGCGACCGTCCCAAAACTGCGCCATGTTCAAGCTGGAGTTGAGTACGGTGGGCGAGTTGATCGGGCCTTGTTGCCACTTGTCGCCAATCGAGGTTCGGATGTTGTCCGTGCCACCCATGCTCAGGTTGTGGCAAGAGTTGCACGAGATAAAGCCCGACTTGGACAAGCGGGGATCGAAGTAGAGTTTTTTGCCGAGCTCGACCATGCCCAAGTTCACCGACTTCGGTGGCGCCACGGGTGCGTACAGGCCATCGTATTGGGCCAAAGCTTGGGTGGCGCAAGCCGCTGCGCCGATCAGCATCAAGGAAGAAGCGAGTTGTTTGAATCGCATAAATATCACCTTAAGGTCACTTGAAAAATTGATGACTGAACGATAAATCGATACCCCCCTTTGGTATTTGACCTGCGTCAAATTGAAGTAACAAACCCAACAACAAAATGAAAACAACAACAAAACACAAGGGGATGGCATGTTGATGGGTGGTTTTCGACGCAGCACGTGGGCCTTGGCTGCCCTGTCCGTGTGCTTGGGCTGGGCCTCGGCCAGCGCGTGTGGCTGTGGGACCGATCCGCTCTTGTTGGCCGCGACGGCTTTGACGATGGTGGTGGGCCTGCAGGCTTGGCGCTGGTCAGCGCCCAACGGCACCGGCGATGACCGCATGCTGGCGCGGACCTTGTGGGCCTTGGTGATGTTGGGCTTGCTGTGGCTGTCGGTGAACAGCCGTGGCCATGTGTTGGGTTTGGGGCTGTTCTTGATCGTCTTGGGGACGCGTTGGCGTCCCACGCCGTCCTACCGCAACACGCGCTCATGGCAGCCTGTGGGGGTGGCTTTGGGGGTGTGGGCGCTGATCGCTGTGTCCGATGTGGTTCAGCGCCAAGCGTGGCTGTGGATACCATTTGCCACCTCGGCCAGCTTCGCGCTGCTGGTCGGTGTGTTCGCCGCTTATCGGTTCTGGTCGCCGGTGCCTTCCGTGGCGACGGCCCGGGCGTGGGTGTTCATCGCCCACGCGATCTTGGCGGCCTCAGTCTGGGCGCAGGTCTCACCAACAGTCGCGGTTTGGGGTTTGGTCACGTGGCCGGGTGTGCTTTTGAGATGGGGTGAGCGCACGCTCTTGACCTTGGTGCTTCTGCATGGCGGTGCGTTGACTTTGGCTTTGTGGTCGATGGGGCGCCACTGATCGAGCACAAAAAAGCCCGCACTCGGCGGGCTTGGGTTCAGGTTGGCCGTGTTTATTTGGTGCTGACGTACTCGCCCACGGCGATCATTTCAAGCTCGGTCATTTTTTCGGCCACCAAGTGCATCACCGCGTTGTCGTTGGTGCGCTTGCGTTGGTTGAAGCTTTTGAGTT
>JBFZCK010000272.1:0-3535 GCA_041307965.1 Burkholderiales bacterium
GCAGCAAGGCCAAGTTGTGTGCCGAGCCTTCGGACGGCAGCAACTCCACGCGGATGCCGTCAGCGGCCAAGGCGCGGGCATAGTGCTGCCCCATGGCGTCGTAAGCGCTTTGTTCAGGCCCGGTAGCCAGAACCACCCGTTTGGGCGGGTTCGGGTCGAGCCAGTGGTAGGCCCCCACCATCAGGACCACCGCCAGTGCCACAAAAGGCCCAAAAGAGAGCAGCCATTCCCACAAGGAAGAGAAGAAAACGCGCACGTTGTTGTTCATGCGCGAACTCTAACCGATGGCGCTTGGGTGCTCAGTGGTGAGTGGCGCGGGGCGGGGCTTTGGGCGAAGCACCGATGTTGCTGAAGTAGCTGGCGTAGACTTGGCTGACGCCATCTTTTTGGACCAGCAGCACGTCGTAGGGGTCCCGTCGGTTGCCGTAAACAGGTCCATCCATGCCTGGGCTGCCCACCGGCATGCCCGGCACGGCCAAACCCAAGGCTTTGGGGCGCTCGCTCAGCAGTCGCTTGATCTCGGACGGGTTGACATGGCCTTCGATCACATAGCCGTCGATCAGCGCCGTGTGGCAAGACGCGAACCTCATGGGCATGCCCAAACGCTGACGCATGGCGGTGTTTCCAGTCTCGAAGGTTTGAATCTGGAAACCTTCTTTTCTTAAGATATCGATCCAGTCTTGGCAACAACCGCAGTTGGGGTCTTTCCAGACCTGCAGCACGGGGAGTGGTCGTGGTGACTTGGCCGCAGCAGAACCCACGAAGGGGACGAGCAGGGCCACGGCGGCGAAGAGTGTCGTTCGGCGAGAAACAGCGTCGGTCATGGCGGGGTCCTGTTCATGGTCAATCGGGTCGTGCATTTACACAGACCCCGTTCAACCGCCAAGGTTCAATGCCCGTCCAGACGTTTCTGTGCTTTGTCCAGCCACAGCTGCAGGCTCTCGTGCAGGTCGCTCTGACTGAAGGAACAACTCTCGGTGTCGAACAGCGCGCCCGACTCCAGTCGCGTCATGAGGTCTTGCCAGACCTCGCCGAAGCGAGGCGGCAGGTCCGTCAACACGGAAGCCTGAGAGGCCGCCAGCGCCGAGAAGGCGTGCGCGTTGATTTCACCGCTGCGCAGCCGCTCGAAAGCGCTGCGCAGGGTTTGCAGTTCGCGTGCGGCGTCCGACACGGCTCAGTGGCCCAGGATCTTGGACAAGAAGTCCCGGCTGCGCTCGTTTTGCGGGTTGTTGAAAAACGCTTCGGGCGTGTTTTGCTCGACGATTTGGCCCTGGTCCATGAAGATCACGCGGTCGGCCACGGCCTTGGCAAAACCCATTTCGTGGGTCACACAAATCATGGTGATGCCTTGGTTGGCCATCTCCACCATCACGTCGAGCACTTCCTTGATCATCTCGGGGTCGAGCGCCGAGGTGGGCTCGTCGAACAACATGATCTTGGGCTTGAGGCACAAGGCACGGGCAATGGCCACGCGCTGCTGCTGACCACCGGATAGCTGCAGCGGGTACTTGTGGGCTTGCTCGGCGATGCGCACACGCTCGAGTTGTGCCATGGCTTTTTCTTCGGCTTCCTTTTTGGGGATTTTGCCGACCCACATGGGCGAGAGGGTGAGGTTTTCCAACACGGTCAGGTGCGGGAACAGGTTGAACTGTTGGAACACCATGCCCACGTTCTTGCGAACCTGGTCGATGGCCTTGATGTCGTCGGTCAGCTCAATGCCGTCGACCGTCAAGTGGCCTTGTTGGTGCTCTTCCAAGCGGTTGATGCAGCGAATCAGGGTGGACTTGCCCGAGCCAGAAGGCCCGCAAATCACGATGCGCTCGCCTTTGGCCACGCTCAGGTCGATGTCGCGCAAGACATGGAAGTCGTTGCCGTACCACTTGTTGACTTTGTCAAAACGGATGATGGGTTCAGTCATGTTGGAACTTTCAACGCGCCTTGCTGGCGCTCAATTGCTTCTCGACCCACAGGCTGTAGCGGGACATGGCAAAGCAGAACAAGAAATAAACGAGGGTGATGAAGAAGTAGGCTTCGATCTTGAAGGGGCGCCACTCGACGTCCGAGTTCAAGGCCAGCGACAAGGCGCCCGTCAGCTCATAGAGCGAGACGATGGTCACCAAAGACGTGTCTTTGAAGATCGAGATGAAGTTGTTCATCATGCTGGGCACGACCATGGCCAAGGCCTGCGGCAAGACGATCTTGCGCTGGGTTTGCCAGTAGGTCAGGCCCAAGGTGTCGGCCGCTTCGAGCTGGCCTTTGGGGATGGCTTGCAAACCGCCGCGCACGATCTCGGCCATGTAGGCCGCAGCGAACAGCGTGATGCCGATCACCACACGCACCAACACGTCGATGCTCATGCCTTGGGGCATGAAGAGCGGGAACATGAAGGAGGCCATGAACAACACCGAGATCAGGGGCACGCCCCGGATGAGTTCGATGTAGGTGATGCACACCGCGCGGATGGCGGGCAGGTTGCTGCGCCGGCCCAAGGCCACCACGATGGCCAGGGGAAAGGCCATGAAGATGGACAGGGTGGCGAGCATGACGGTCAGTGGCAAACCGCCCCACAGGTCGGTGCGCACGGGGCTCAGGCCCATCACGCCGCCGGCCATGAGCGCAAAGAAGACGGCCAGAATGCCGACCCACATCAGGGCCAACCAAGGCTTCCAAAACGCGCGCATGCAGCTCAGCACCAAGCCGCCCACCATCAAGCTGGTGGCGACCACGGGACGCCAGTGCTCTTCAAACGGGTAACGGCCCAGCAAGATCAGGCGGTACTTTTCGCTGACCACGCCCCAGCAAGCGCCGGTGCCGCGCGCGGCTTGACATGCGTCGGCGTTGGGCGCGAACACGGCTTGGAACAAGCCCCACTCGAGCACGCCGGGGATGAGGTAGATGGCCAGGGCCAGCAGGAACAGCGTTGTGGCGGTGTTGCCGGGGCTGCTGAAGAGGTTTTGGCGCAGCCAATGCACCCAGCCGCTGGTGGCGGTGGGCGACGGGCGGGCCGCAATCGGGGTAAAGGTTTGAGAGGTGGTCATGGGTCAGCGCTCCTTGATCGCACTGCGGGCGTTGTACCAATTCATGAAGATGGAGGTGCTGATCGAGGTGGTCAGGAAGACCAACATGATGATCGCGATGCACTCCACGGCCCGGCCGCTTTGGTTGATGGTGGTGTTGGCCACCGACACCACATCGGGGTAACCCACAGCCACGGCCAAGGACGAGTTCTTCGTCAGGTTCAGGTACTGGTTGGTCAGGGGCGGGATGATCACGCGCAAGGCTTGCGGCAAGATCACCAGCTTCATGGTGTGTTGGGGGGTGAGGCCCAAGGCACTGGCCGCCTCACTCTGACCACGGCTGACCGACTGGATGCCGCCGCGCACGACTTCAGCGATGAACGCCGCGGTGTAGGTGACCAAGCCCAGCAACAAGGTCAAGAACTCCGGGGTGGCGCTGGCGCCACCGTCCACCATGAAGTCGAGTTGTTCTGGCACATCGAACTGGCTGGGCATGCCGCCCACCAGCCAACCCACCA
>JBFZCK010000273.1:0-4126 GCA_041307965.1 Burkholderiales bacterium
CAAGTCACGGGCATCATTCGCCCCGAAGATGTTTCGCCCAACAACACCGTGCAGTCGCGTCGTTTGGCCAATGCCCAAATTGCGTACCGCGGCTCGGGTGATTTGGCCAACGCCAGCCGTCCTGGCTGGGGCATCCGCGGTCTGATGAAAATCTGGCCCTTCTGATCCAGCAGGACACACCATCATGAAACACCTGCTTCACACCCTATTGGCGATCACGGCGCTGAGCCTGCCCTCGGTGGCTTTGGCCGATCGCATCAAAGACATCGCCCAAGTGGCCGCTGTGCGCTCCAACCAACTCATCGGCTACGGTTTGGTGGTGGGTTTGCAAGGCACTGGCGACGGCGCCGACGTGTCCTTCACCGCACAAAGCATGAAAGCCATGCTCAGCCGTTTGGGCGTCAGCCTAGAAGGCCCCTTGTCCGACTTTGAACAGGGCGGCAGTGGCGGCAAGATCGACATCAAAAACGTCGCAGCCGTGATGATCACGGCAGAGCTCCCGGGCTTGGCCAAACCAGGTCAAAAAATCGACATCAACGTCTCGGCCATTGGCAAAGCCACCAGCCTGCGCGGTGGCAACTTGTTGCTCACCAGCCTGCGTGGTGTGGATGGGGAAATTTACGCCTTGGCGCAAGGCGCTTTGACCGCCACCGGGGTTGAAGAAAACGCCGCTGGCACCAAGGTCAGCATTGGGGTGCCAACCTCGACCCGCTTGCCCGGTGGGGCTCAGGTGGAACGCGAAGTGGCCACGCCACTCGACACCTCTGATCACGTGGTCTTTAACTTGCGTGAGGTTGACTTCACCACGGCCACCGCCATGGTGCAAGCCATCAACAAGCAATTTGGTGCTGATGTCGCCCGTGCCATCGATGGCATGTCTGTGGCGGTGCGTGCGCCAGAGAACACCTCGCAGCGCATCGGCTTCATCAGCATGATCGAGAACATGGACGTTGTTCCCGGCGAGCCACCCGCTCGCGTGGTCGTCAACGCACGGACCGGTACGGTTGTCATCAGCCGCAACGTTCGTGTGGATGCAGCCGCTGTGACCCACGGCACCATTTCGGTCAGCGTCACCGCCACCAACGAAGTGTCTCAACCTTTGCCATTGGCCGGTGGACAAACCGTGCCCGTACAAAACGCTGCCGTGAACATCAATGAGGCCAAGAACCCGATGTTTTTGTTCAAGCCCGGCGTGGATTTGCGCCAAATTGTTGACGCGATCAACCAAGTGGGTGCCACACCTTCCGCTCTGATTGCCATTTTGGAAGCCCTCAAGAGCTCCGGCAGTTTGCGCGCCGATCTGATCGTCATCTGATTTTTGACAAGGCCGACCATGAGCATCGACACCGCCACCACCCGCAGCTACCTGGACTTTGAAGGTCTGGGGCGCCTGCGTGGCAACGCGGCCACAGGCGATGCGGAGAAAAAAGCCGCGGCCGAGAAGGAGACGGCCCAGCACTTTGAAGGCATGTTCATCCAAATGATGATGAAGAGCATGCGCGAAGCCACCGATAAAGAGGGTTTGTTCAGCTCGGACGCCGAACAAACTTTTCAAGACATGATGGACCGCGAAATCTCGACCAGCATGGCCCAGCGCAGCGCGTTTGGCATTGGCGACATGATCATCAAAAGTCTGAAGGCCCGCGAATCGGTACCGCTGAGCAGCCAAGAGGCGCTCAAGCTCAATGGCCGCACGCCCGCTGAAGGGTTGCCGTTGCCCAGTGCACCTCAGGGTTTGAAGCTGCAAGAGGCCATCAAAGGCTACGCCATGCCAGGGAATGAGCCATGAGCGACCTGATCTCCATGGGCAGCTCGGGCGTGTTGGCTTACCAACGTGCCTTGAGCAGCGTGTCCAACAACATCGCCAACATCGGCACCGATGGCTATTCCCGGCAGGACGTTAGCTTGGCTTCGTCCATGCCCCGTTCGGTCGGCATCGACTACATCGGCACGGGCGTGTACACCACCGGTGTCAAACGGGCTTATGACGCTTTTGTCGAATCGAACCTGCGCAACAGCAGCAGCGACTTGCAAGGCCAAGGCCCGGTCGTGCAGTACGCCAACCGCTTGGTCGACATCATGGCCAGTGACAACACCGGTTTGTCGGGCAGCTTGACGGCATTTTTTGGTGCTGCACGGGACCTCGGCACCGAGCCGGCCTCGGTCATCGCCCGCGGTGCTTTTTTGAGCAAAGCCGAAGGTCTGGCCTCGGGTTTCCGTCAAATGGAAGGGCAGATTCAGGGCCTGGACGCCGAGGTGCGCGCCGGGCTGGACATCGCCGCCAACAAAATCAATGCCTTGAGCGAGCAAATCGCTTTGGTCAACAAACAGCTGTTCAAGCAGCCCACGCTGGATCGCCAGCCGCCCGAGTTGCTCGACCAGCGAGACAACTTGCTGCGCGATTTGGCCAAGCTGGTTCGCATCGACAGCGCGTACACACCCAACGGACAAGTCCGCATCAGCATCAACGGCAATACCGAAGCCAACAGCGGTGCTTTTTTGGTCAACGATGACGTGACCCAGCGCTTTGCCTTGCGCTTGGACGCCAACACAGGACGCTTGGACATGGGGCTCAACCTCAATACCTCGCGTGAAAAACTGGTCAACAACGTCGCCGGTGGCGAGGTCGGTGGCTTGTTGGCGGTGCGCGACCAAGTGGTTCAACCCGCATTGGATCGACTCAACCAATTGGCACAAACGTTGGTCACTGATGTCAACGCGGTTCACCGCGATGGCATTGATGCCCAAGGTTTGCAAGGGCAAGACCTCTTTGGTGTCGGAGCCACCACGGCCACAGCCGCGGCAGGCATGCAATTGCTCATCACCGAGGCACAGTCGGTGGCGGCCGCTTCGCCTTTGCGGGTGGTCACCCATGAGCTCAATGTGGGGACGGCCCGTGCTGCCGTCACGTTTGAGGTCCCCGATCTCGATTTGCCCCCAGCGTTGTCCGACTTGTTTGTGGCTCAGCAGGCGTTTTCTCCCACGGGGACACGCTCCACCGACCAAACCATTGAACTCGGCTCCTTCAACGGCGCACTGACGCTGGATGCCGGCACCCGCGATGCGGTGATTTACTTTGACGTTTCGCGTTCACAAGCCGACCAATGGCCGCAGGTGATCACCCGCGATGGCCGCCACCTCATGGGGCAGGCCTTGAGCGAAGCCCAACAAGCCTTGCTGCTGGACAAAGACACCTTGGTGGCAGGCGCCAGCTACAACAGCCAGTACCTCAACGCTGAGAAGCCCTCGGCGGCTTACCTCCAGGCCAGCTACCTGGTGGGCGCCAAGGCCGAACCCACCACCGCGCCGGTCTACGACCTCAGCTCGGACAACCCTCACGGGGTGAGCAGTTTGACGCCAGTGGCCGCCAAAATTCAGGCTTCCTTGACGGTGTTGGGCACACTTGGTTCCGACGCGATCGCCGCCGATGCCTTGAAGCTCAATGGGGTGTCTCTGAGTGCTTACACAGGCTTGAACTCGGATGGTGTCACCCCCGGCACCTTGGCCGATGTGGCCGATTGGATCAACAGCCATGCAGCCGGCACTCCTGCCTCGCCCGGCATACCCGCCATCCCGCCAACCGGCGTATTGGCCAGTGTGGTCACCCAAGATGGGCAAGAGAGCTTGGTCCTGAGCGCAACAGATACCTCGCAAGACGTGGTGCTGACGTTTGGTGAAAACGGCTCGCCCGCTGATCTGAGCAAGTTGGGCATTCGCACCGGTGTGTACTGGGACGGCAAAGTGCCTGAGGACCTGTTGATCTTCATGACCGACGCATCGGGCAACGATCCCACGGTGAACCTTGCCTTTAACGCCACGTTTGCCGAGACCCCATTCAACTTGCGCGATGCGTTGCGCGAACAACCCTTTGATGTGGTGTTTGGCAAAGATCAAACCTACACCATCGTGGATGTGAAGACCGGCACCGAATTGGCCAGCCGGACTTACGATCCGCACGCAGGCACCATCGAGTACCAAGGCGTTCGCTTGTCCTTGAGCCAAGTACCGGCCATGGGCGATCGTTTTCGGGTGGACGGCAACCACGATGGTTCGGGAAACAACGCCAACATCAAAGCTTTGGCCGAGTTGGAGTTCAAACGCTCGGATGCAGGCACGACCTTCACCG